>CAIWDQ010000048.1 GCA_903911455.1 uncultured bacterium | reverse complement strand
TTTATCAATATATTTGTCAAACCAAAAAGTTGCATTTATAAATTGAATTCAGCATTAAATAAAGATTTGTAATTTAATATTATTTATTTTTCAGGTATTTTACTTAATATGTTCTTTATTTAATTTGACTTACGATTTCTTGTTTTTTAATTATTACTTTTGGCATGGTTTTTGATAAGTAATTATTACAAAAAAATCAAGTAACAAATTTAAAAATTAAAAAAAAATTAGAAATGAAAAAATTAATGTTAATCGTATCTGCAGTGTTGTTTTCAACATCTATGATTTTAGCACAGGATGTTCCTGTTAAAACAGAAGTGAAAAAAGATACTAAAGTTGTTAAACAACAGGCTACAAAAGAAGTAAAACAAGACAAGCAACAGGTTAAAACTGATGTAAAAACTAAAAAAGATGTTGTTAAGAAAGATGCTCAGGTAAAAAAAGATCAGCAGGTTACAAAAGATGAAAACAAAGTTAAAAAGGATGCAAAGAAGACTGTTAAAAAAGTAAAAAAAGTAAAGACTCCTAAACCAGCTGAAACTCCAAAATCATAAATTAAGTTTTTGGATAAAAAAAAGAGGACATTAATTAATGTCCTCTTTTTTTTATGTTATCATGAAAAATTATCTTAAAATTTCCAGACTACTTTTATGGGTCATTTCTTTTAATATACCTTTAGCCGTAAAAATATAATAATACACCCCATCAGGTAATCCATTTCCATCAAAATCATTATTATAATTGATTGTTTCATAAACTTTTTTTCCCCATCTATTAAAAATAACAAGCTTATTATTAGGATAAGCACCACTTTCTAATCCTTTTATAACAAATTTATCATTATATCCATCACCATTAGGTGTGATAATATTAGGGAAAGTTAGGCTGTCATTTATTATTTGAATTGTATATTTTGCCGTGTCCACACATCCCCAATCACTGGTTACTATCATTGTTACATTATAGAACCCAACACCTGGAAATGTATGTGAAGGGTTTTTAATAAAATCGCTGGTATTGTCTCCAAAAAACCAAGTATTAGAGAAACCAGTATTTGTTGGAACTGTTTTATCAGAGAAGTGTATTGTCGGATCTTGTAATACACCAATTGTAGGATTCCAAGTAAAATCTGCATTTGGCATAGGGTAACTATGAATATAATTTGTCGAATTAAAATCAGCCTTACACCCTTCTATAGTAGTTACTTTTAAAATTAGATCAAAATTACCCGCAGTGAATGTATGAACAGGGCTATATGCTGTTGAAGTAGTCCCATCACCAAAGTTCCATAAATATGTTGCATTAGTGGGAGTTGAAGTATTATTAAAAGTAATCTTTATTGGAGCACAGGCATCATTGGTATCAATAAAGAAATTAATACTTGGGTTTGGATTTACTGTGACTTTAATTGAATCCATTGCAGTACACTGTATATTATTATTAAGATTACTTACATGTACAACATAATTATAAATGAATGGATTCCCAGAAGAAAGTATCGAATCTTTTGTAATTAAATTTTGGTTAGTAGATCCATTAATGTCAGCGTAATTCCATTGAAAATATGAGCCTGTATTACCAGCATTTAAAGTAATTGTCGCACCTTCGCAAAAGGACGTATCGTTACCTAAATGTACTGAAGGTGTTTGTACAACTACTAAATTAGTAGAAGTGTCCCATTTACAACCAAAATCATCATATAAAGTAATTGGATAAAGAAAATTACCTCCTGTCATTGGATGAATTTTAGCAATTGAGTCACTTATTTTAGTAACATAAGGTCCTGCAAATTTAACTGAATCTACTTTTACATTATAAGTCCAGTTAACAGGCATTAAGTTTGCTTGTAGTTGTATATCCCAATGGAATATATATCCATTATCACTACCATAATCATCTACAATCTGAATATTCCATGTTCCGTTAAGTGGACAGCCAATTAATCCGGAAAGAGGGTTTTGAGGCATTATGTAGTGTAAATGTGCTACTTGGTCAGTTGAGTCTATTGAACTTCCTGTTGACCCACTGCATAAAGCATTTGTACATGCATTTGTGCTTAACCAGTCCATAGTGTGCCCCCCATTTGGATAAAATTCAGACCAGCAATAATTCCAACCTACACCATATGGATTATTTGCGGGAAGACATCCGTTATCATAGCTATGGTGATTATTTCCTCCATAAGGTTCTCCTAAATAGGCTCCACCTGAATGAGTATTAGGGTCTAACTGTACATTCTGTCCATTTGGACAGAATATCTTGAATCCTAAATCTCCGCAATATGAATGTTCCATGTTGACACAGATTGCAAGTATATTTGCAGAACTTGTGATCGTTAATCCTGGAGAAAAATTATTAAATACTACCGATGTATTGTAAACACCTGGTAAGCATATTGGTCCATCAGGTAAAAACATAGTACTGTCGAAACTTTGTTTTGATGATTGGACAAAAGACATAGGCTCAAGCATAATATTTGAGTTATTCATATAACCTGCCTTTAGATTGATTGAATCTCCTGAGCACATATCTGATAATGGGATTATATGAACACCTGGAAAACCTGCCATCCTTACTCTCACTCCAATTGCATTTGTACTTGTACAACCAATACTATCAGTTATTTTTAGCATTATATCATAACCTCTTCTAATTGTAAATTTGTGTTTTATAACTTTTCCAGTACCTGTTGATCCATCACCAAAATCCCAGTTAAAAATACAAGAATTCAATTGTTGATTGTACAAAATGTTATTTTCGGGGAAAGTACCTTTCCCTGTGAAGGTTAGTGAGTCGCCCATACATGCATCTACATAATTACTATCAATTGGATGCGGAATAGTTAATAAACTATCTAGAGAAGCAAATATTTTCTGGCATGCTGGTGTGCAAACAATAGATGCAAACCATCCTGCTGCCTGATTACTTGCACTAGTCCAGAATCTGAAAGTTAATGCTCCAGAAGCGTTATAAATACTTGCCTGAATACTATTTTGACCTGCACTCAATGGATGGTTATTATTGTATTTCCCTATTAAAGGAGCTGAAACATTTAATCCATCATAAATATATAATGTATCAGACGGGTCTACATCAAATGAATTAAAATTAACTTTCATATGAGTAGTTGTAGTGCTATTTGATTTGAAAGTAACAGTTTGGTTTACGTTTGCTGCATAATTACCACTAGCATTATCATAAAAATCGCCTGTACATGCTGTAATTACCTGCCCGTTATTAGTCTCAATATTATATTGGGCATGGGCGTAATTAATCAGAATAAAACTTATCAGACTAAGTAAAAATATTTTTTTCATAAATATGTTATAATAAAATTAGTTAATGTTATTGATTCTGCATGTATTTCTTGAATTCTTCTTTAATACTTTTCTCTGGATAGAATACAACTACTATCCCAGCTTCTTTCCAGATATAATTTGGAGTTAATAGAAACCCTGTTTCAAAATTATATTTAAGTACATTAAATGTTTTAACATTATAAGTAGTTAAATTAAATTTGATATTTGTAGGTTTGCCGACTTTTGATTTTTGAACTACTGTATGTATGTCAGTTCCTATTACTTGTTTTGGTGCATTTAAACTTGCTACATAATACGAATGATCTAAATAATAATTGTAATAAGCTATTTGCTCAGGATTATTTACAAGTAAATCATCAATGTATGAGTTTTCAAAACATTGATAAAGGCGTGCATCTGGGACTATCTTTTTTGTGTTTTGTGAGAACAAAGAAGTACTGAAACTTAGTATCAGTAACAGAATAATCCATGAATTTTTAATAAAGTGTCTTTTCATTTTAATGGTTTTAATAATACTACAAAAGTACAAAAAAAATTACAATATCTAACACTAGACAACAAAAATATTAAAAAGGTTGTATGGAAACTGAATTATTTTTGTTATTTTTTTCTTAATTAATAATATTTCTTTTTTTTTTCTCTTTCTTTTTATTAAAAGTATGGAGGAAACAACAAAAAACCGCTACCAAATTAATGATAACAGTTCTATTGTACAACCTCACCCACCTCTCCTATGAGGTGAGTAGCTTAATAAAGTCATGTTTTTAATTATTAATGTCTTTTAATTGAGTTAATTACTTTTATATTATTTTTTTTTAAAAACCACTTTAAGTCATCACAGGAGTTTTTTATGACTTGCAACTGGTTTCAAGTTATCTTGAAACCCCGTTTATG
>CAIWDQ010000047.1 GCA_903911455.1 uncultured bacterium | reverse complement strand
GAGGCATTTATATAAATAATAAAGATATTGTTCCCAATTTCATGTATGTAATTAATTTCAAAAAAAATGAAAAAATTATTAATATCACAATTATTGATTGTATATACCAGGAATTAAGTAATGAAGAAGATAGTTTAATATTAAATTTTGAAAATAATATTAATGAAATCATTAATTTAAAAACTATCCAGTCAAACAATAATATTGAAAACAAAACTACACTTTTTTTTACACCAATAAGAAAAAATCCAATCAACAATAAAATTGAGAAGTTAATTTCATTTAAAATTGATTATTTAGTATTTAATGAAACTAGTCCAATAACTAAAAATAAAACATCTTTACAACATTCTGTTTTAGCTACTGGGAAGTGGTGTAAAATTGCTGTTAAAAACACCGGAATACAGAAAATAACTTACAATGATTTAGTTTCATTAGGAATTAATACATCGAAATTAAAATCAAAAAACATCTCATTATTTGGTAACGGTTCTGGTATGTTACCAGAGTTAAATTCTGATTTTAGGTATGATGATCTGAAAGAGATTGCAATTGATATTCATGATGGAAATGATAATTCTTTTGATCCTGGTGATTATTTACTTTTCTATGGACAATCACAAATACAATGGAAATATAATAATAGTAATCAATTATTTGAACATTCTTTAAATATTTATAGCGACAATACTTATTATTATATTGTTGTTGACTCATTTATAGGCACAAATAAAAGAATTCAAGCTGAACAATTATCAACAAATAATCCTGATCATTATATAACAAAGTTTGATGATTTCGCTTATCATGAAAGAGACTTATACAATATTATTAAATCGGGGAAAACATGGATAGGTGAAAGATTCGATAATATTTTATCAAACTACAACTTTTCTTTCAATTTTACTGACATTGATTTAACATCTAATGTAAACGTTAAAACTAATTTGGTTGCAAGTTCAACTTCAGACAGTCAGTTTTCTTTAAATATAAATGGCAATACAGACATTGTTGGGATATCTCATATTTCAGGTTCATCTCAGGCAACTATGGCTTTTGCTGGACTATCAAATTTATCTTTTTTAAGTACAAACTCGCTAATTAATGTTAACATTATCTATAATCTTCCATTAAGTTCTTCAATAGGTTGGTTAGATTATATTGAAATAAATGCTAAAAGAAATCTTAGATTCAGCGGAACTCAAATGCCTTTCAGAAGTATTGAAAGTATGGGAATCGGAACAACAAGTAAATTTACAATTTCAAATTCAAACAGTTTTATTAAAATATGGGATATTACTGATCCTCTGAATACAAAATCAGTAAATACAACTTTAACAGGAATAGATTTATCATTCAGCTTATTTACAGATAGTCTTAAAGAGTTAATTGCTTTTAATGGTGCTTCTTTTTTCTCTCCAGAATTAATTGGGAAAGTAGAAAATCAAGATCTACATGGACTAAGTCAACAAGACATGGTAATAGTTTCTTATCCTGATTTTTTAAGTGAAGCAAATAGGTTAGCTGCTTTGCATATCAAAAATGATAGTTTAAAGGTTGTAGTTGTTACTCCTGAGCAAATTTATAATGAGTTCTCTTCAGGTTCTCAAGACCCGGTTGCTATAAGATTGTTTATGAAAATGTTTTATGATAGAGCAACTACTCAGAGTGAATTTCCAAAATATTTGTTATTATTTGGTAGAGCTTCGTATGATTTTAAGAACAGATTAGATAATAACACAAATTATGTTGTTACTTATGAATCTGGAGATGCAATTCCTTTCGATCCTACAAGTTCATATGTGTCAGATGACTTCTTCGGGTTTCTTGGGAATAATGAATCAGGCAATTCAAGTTTTGAAGACCTAGATATAGGAATAGGTAGGTTCCCAGTAACATCTTTAGACCAGGCAAAAAATATCGTTGATAAAATTGAAAAGTATACAGCTAAAAAAGATCTCGTACAAAATAACAGTGCTTCATCTTCTACTACTATTTCAAACTTCGCCGATTGGAGAAACACAATTTGTTTTGTTGCGGATGATAAAGAAGGTAATATTTTTGTTACAAATTCTGAATCATTAGCTATAAAAGTTAAAAATAATTACCCCGAATATAATGTTGACAAAATCTATCTTGATGCTTATCCATTGTTATCTACGCCTGGTGGACAAAGATATCCTGATGTGAATATTGCGATAGATCAAAGAGTAGAAAAAGGAGCTCTAATAATCAATTATATTGGACATGGGGGTGAATTAGGTTGGGCACATGAAAGAGTTTTAGAAATATCAGACATTGAAGGGTGGACTAATAAATATGATATGCCATTATTTGTTACAGCTACTTGTGAGTTTAGTAGATTCGATGATCCTATTAGAAATGCTGCAGGAGAATTAGTCCTTTTAAATCCAAATGGCGGTGGTATAGGCTTGTTTACAACCTCTAGACTTTCGTATTCATATACCAATCAAACATTAAATGATAATTTTTTTAACAGAGCCTTCTATAAGATTAATGGGAAGTATCCTCGCCTAGGTGATATTATTAAATTATCAAAAAATGATTCAGGAAATGATTCGATGATTAAGAATTTTGTTTTACTTGGTGATCCTGCTATGACATTGGCATATCCAGAATATAATGTCCAAACAACTCAGATTAACAATAAAGTAGTAAATTCTTTGCCTGACACAATTAATTCTTTATCTAGTATCACAATTAAAGGAATAATAATAGATGATAATACTAATAAGGTTAGTTCCTTTAATGGGGTTATTTATCCAGTAGTTTATGACAAAGCAATGACTATAACTACACTTGGGCAAGATAATGATAGCAAACCTGTACAAAATTTTGATCTACAAAAAAACATTCTTTATAAAGGTAAAGCTAGTGTGATTAATGGAGACTTTACTTTTAGTTTTGTTGTACCTAAAGACATAGCTTATCAATATGGTTTTGGTAAAATAAGTTATTATGCTAAGAATGGAGAAACTGACGCCAATGGTTATTATAATAATATTGTAATAGGTGGCACAAATACCAGTGTTGTTTTTGATAATAATGGCCCTTTGGTCAAACTTTATATGAATGATACTAATTTCATATATGGTGGTACTACTAATGAAAATCCATTTTTACTTGCTTTTATTATTGATTCGAATGGAGTGAATACCGTAGGAAATGGGATTGGACACGATTTAGTAGCTATTTTGGATGGCGATAATGAAAATCCTATAATTTTAAACGATTACTATTCATCAGAGCTAGATAATTATAAAAAAGGATCTATTACTTACCCATTCTTTAAACTTGCAAATGGTGTTCATACTATTAAATTAAAGGTATGGGATGTACTTAATAATTCTTCTGAAGCTAATACTGAATTTGTTGTTTCTAGTTCAGCTCAATTAGCTTTGAATAACTTAATAAACTATCCAAATCCATTTTACAATAATACTTACTTTGTTTTTGAACACAATCAACCTGAAACTGATTTAAGTGTAGATATACAAATTTATGACATCAATGGAAAGCTTGTCAAATTAATTCAAAGGAAAATAAATGAACAAGGTTTCAAATCAGATCCTATTGAATGGGATGGAACTACTGATTCAGGACAGAAGATTGGGAAGGGAATGTATGTCTATAGATTGATACTTAAAAAAACAGATGGGTCAACAATTGAAAAGACGAATAAATTAGTTTTTTTACGCTAGACAATAATATATTTAATAATTCGTTATATTTGCACTCAATTTTATATTACAGTACTTTATGGAATTTACAATGAAAAAGAAATTATTTATAGTCTTGTTTATTAACATACTACTAATTAATAATATATTTGCACAAACATCTACTACCTTTAATAATTTAGTCAATAAATTATTAGGACAGGACGACGGTAGAGTTATTACAACTGCAGTTCCCTTTTTGTTAATCTCTCCTGATGCAAGGGCTGGTGCAATGGGTGACGCTGGTGTAGCTTCTACTCCAGATGCTGCTTCTATGCACTGGAATCCTGCCAAATATGCTTTTGCAGAAAAAGATATGGGGATATCTGTATCTTATAGTCCTTGGTTAAGGGAATTAGTTAATGATATTAATCTTGCTTATTTATCAGGATATAAAAGAATAGACAATATGAGTGCTATTGGAGCTTCATTACTTTTCTTTTCTTTGGGCGACATTACTTTTACTGATAATATTGGAAATTCATTAGGCAATTACAGACCTAGTGAATTTGCTGTAGATATTACATATTCCAGAAAATTCTCTAAATCTTTTTCAGGAGCAGTTGCCGGTAGATATATAAATTCAAATCTTACATTAGGTCAATATACTAGTGGTGGACAAGAAACACATGCAGGGCAGTCAGTAGCTGCTGATGTTGGTGTTTATTATCAAAAAAATGTTAAAATAGATAAAGGTGTAAAAGGCTTATTAGCTTTTGGTGCTAATATATCTAATCTTGGCGCAAAAATATCTTATACTTCAACTACCCAAAGAGATTTTCTACCAACTAATCTACGTATAGGTTCATCTTTAACTATGTATTTGGATGAATACAATAAACTAATGTTTATGGTAGATTTGAATAAATTACTAGTTCCTACTCCTCCTATTTATATGCCTAATAAAGCCGGGAACCAAGATAGTATCGGGCATGATGGCAGCAAAATAATTTTAGCTGGAATGGATCCTAATGTTGGGATTGTATCTGGAATGTTTCAATCATTTTATGATGCTCCCCAAGGTTTAAAAGAAGAGTTACGCGAAGTCACTTACTCTGTTGGTTGCGAATATTGGTATGATAATCAATTTGCTATTCGTGCAGGTTACTTTCACGAAAGTATGTATAAAGGGAACAGGCAATTTCTTACATTGGGTGCAGGATTAAAATATAATGTATTTGGTCTTGATTTCGCTTATTTAATTCCAACAGAACAAAGAAACCCTTTACAAAACACTTTAAGATTCACCCTTACTTTTGATTTTGATGCTTTCAATAGTCAAAACGAAAAAGCTCCAAAATAATATTCTATGACCTTCCGTACAGGATTTGGTTTTGATGTTCACAAGCTGGAAAGCAATATTGATTTCTGGCTTGGGGGTATTAAAATACCTCACCATAAAGGTGCTGTAGGACATTCTGATGCTGATGTTTTAATACATGCTATTTGTGATGCTCTTTTGGGTGCTGCTAATATGCGTGATATCGGGTTTCATTTCTCTGATACTTCTCAAGAGTTTAAAGGTATCGACAGCAAGATTCTCTTAAAAAGAACGATTGATTTAATTGCTACCAAAGGTTATGTAATTGGAAATATTGATTCTACTATTTGTTTGCAACAACCTAAAATAGCTCCTTATATTGATGAGATGAGAAACGCTTTGGCTTCAGTTGCAGCAATTGATTCTGATGCTATTTCAATAAAAGCAACTACTACCGAAAGATTAGGATTTGAGGGCCGTGAAGAAGGTGTGTCAGCATATGCTGTTGTTCTTATCTATAAAAATTAAACTTCCTATACAATATATATTATATACATGATTACAGTTGACAGAAATTTTGTTAACGCTATTTCTGCGAAAGCAAAAAACACTTCTCGCAAAAGACTTAATCATAATTTCCATAAAAAATACAACGATACTCTTCAAAGGATGTTGAATGCTGTGGAGCCATATTCATATATTCAACCACATAAGCATGAAGATCCTGACAAAAGGGAGATATTCTTTATTCTTAAAGGAAGTATTTTAGTAATTGAATTTGATGATTCGGGGAACATTACTGATCATGTGATATTGAAAGCTGAATCAGGAAATCTGGTTGCTGAAATTGCTGAAAGAACATGGCATAGTATTATTGCTTTAGAAAAAGGTTCAGTTGTTTATGAATTTAAAGACGGCCCTTATTCACCTATTGATGATAAGAACTTTGCTCCTTGGGCACCTAAAGAAGGCGATAATGCTTGTAATGAATATATTGATTCCATTCTAAACAAATTAAATCTCCAAATGCATTAGCCAACAGGCAATAGTATTTTTATTACTCCCTTATTCTTAATTCATATAATTCATTAAACTCTAAACATTCCTTCCTTACTTTTTTATCTTCATTTCTTCAAGCATTGTAATTATTTTATCCAATTTATCTACTTCAAGTTTGTTCAACTTTATTGCAAGAGCTTCTATTTCCTTTTTGGCTTCTACGTTAGTATCATAATCAGCTTTTGCCTGAAGTCTGTCTCTATCATTCTGCCTGTTCTGAGCCATCATAATAATAGGTGCTGCATAAGCTGCCTGTGTTGAAAAAACAAGGTTAAGCAATATAAAAGGATACACATCCCAATGATATACAAAGGCCATCAGGTTTAAACTCATCCATAGAATTACCAGTATTGTTTGAATAATAATGAATTTCCATGAACCCATACCTTTTGCAACTGAATCGGCTATACGACTACCGAAGCTTAACGTTTCAACATGTTTTTGATGCCAGTTTTTATTATTACTTGTTGTATTTGTTTGCATTATCTTATTTATTAATATTTTTTTTATTGCTTTAATGATTTTATTTGATTTTACAAAGATACTCTATTTTATAATATAAATGCTTTCCCAGCTATCATTTTTATATTTATATAAGAAAACATCAAGAACGTAAGTGCCTGATCTAATTCATGGGTGAAGGGCTGCAGAATAATTAATTGAACAAATATACGTATTTGTCGTCCTGCGGAATAATTAATTGAATAAATATACATATTTGTCGTCCTGCAGAGAAATTAATTGAACAAATATACGTATTTGTCGTCCTGCGGAATAATTAATTGAATAAATATACGTATTTGTCGTCCTGCAGAATAATTAATTGAACAAATATACGTATTTGTCGTGTTGCAGAATAATTAATAGGATAAATATACGTATTTGTCGAATCGAAGTATTCTTGAATTAACATTTATACATATTTGTGTCATTTTACTTTTTAGGGAACTTCCCATACGTTTATCTTCATCATTAAAAAATAAATTCTTTAAAATTAATTTTGGTATGATAATCCCAAAAACGTAAGTGCCTGATTTAATTCATGGGTGAGCAATGTACAAAACTTACATTGGACAGATATACATATTTGTTCAATGTACGAAACTAAACTAGGACAAATATACGTATTTGTTTAATGTATAAAACTAAACTAGGACAAATATACATATTTGTTGAATCGAACTATTCTGGATTGAACAAATAGTCATATTTGTCATCCTGTAGAATATTTCTAACGTAAATCATAAAAAAATGTCAAATATGCGTTATTAACATAAATCAAATACATTTATTTCTCTATGATTGCTTTTCTTTTTTATTTAAAAATGGATTTCTTTGTTCTTCGAGCTGACCTTCCCTGACGCCGCGGCGCACAAGGTTTACGACGGTG
>CAIWDQ010000046.1 GCA_903911455.1 uncultured bacterium | reverse complement strand
TATAAAAACAATGGGAATAATACTTTTTCTATTCAATCTTTCTCTCAAGACATGGTTTCAAGTAGAACAATTACATGGGGAGATTATAATAATGATGGATATTTAGATATTTTATTAACCGGTTATACGGGCACTTCATATGTTTCGAAAATATATAAGAATAATGGAGACAATACTTTTACTGAGCAATCTAGCATTATTTTGCCTAATAATTTATATTCAGTTGCATGGGGAGATTATAACAATGATGGTTATTTAGATATTTTAATGACTGGTAATTATTTTAGTGGTGTTTATAAAAACAATGGTGATAATACATTTACTTTGCAATCTAATATTAATTTATTAAATGTTACACAAGGCTCCGTTGCTTGGGGCGATTACGATAAGGATGGTTTTTTGGATATATTATTAACAGGAGCGACAGGAAGTTTTCCAAACTTTATTCCATATACCAAAATATATAAAAACAATGGAGATAATACTTTCACAGAGCAGACTGGAATAAATTTAACTGGGATCTATAATGGCTCAGTTGCTTGGGGAGATATTAATAATGATGGTTATTTAGATATAGTTTTAACTGGTAATTCATCTCATTTTTTTAATAATAATGGTAATAATACTTTTACAGAACAAATTGGGATAAATATTTCAGGAGCATATAATGGATCACTTGATTTAGGTGATTATAATAATGATGGTAATTTAGATGTTTTAATAACAGGTGGATATTATTATACTGGAATTTATAAGAATAATGGCAATTATTCATTTTCACCTGAAACTTCAACGAATTTAATTTCTGTATATAATGGTTCTTGTGCAAAATGGGGAGATTACGATAATGATGGAAATTTAGACATATTGTTGACTGGTTATGATGGGCAATACTGTGTTTCAAAGATTTTTAAAAATAATGACACTATAATAAATTTACCCCCTTTATCACCTACAAATATTAATTTTAATTTTAAAACAAAAAAATTAAGTTGGAATAAATCAGTAGATGACCATACACCACAATCTGCCCTTTCATACAATGTCGCTTTTGGTGATCTAAATAATTCTAATAAGTTTATATCTTGCAATTCTAATATAAATAATGGATTTAGAAGAATTGTCGGTATGGGTAATCAGCAATTAGATACTTTCTGTATTGTAAATAGAAATTTATTTTATGATTCAATTTATATTTTTAGAGTTCAATCAATAGATAATTCTTATAAAGGTTCAATTTTTTCAAGTCCATATCAATTCATTGTACCACCAGTATATTTACCATATTTAGATACAACAATTATTTGTGGAAATTCAAAGCAACTTGATGTAACTATCTTAAATCTTAATCTAACAAATTTGTCTTATTCTTGGAGTCCTAGTAATGGTTTGTCTAATTCAAATATTAAAAATCCAATTGCAAAACCAAATCAAACTACAAATTATAAAGTCACAGTTACAAATCCTTCTGGTTTTTATTACATTGATTCAATTAAAATAACAGTTCAACCGCTTATAGTAAATACAGGAATAGATATATCTAAGATTTGTGGTGACTCAGTTTCTCTAAATCCAATTACAAATTATCCTGGTGATTCAACTAATTTATTGTGGAACTGGATTCCAAATAATGGATTAAGTTCATCATCAATTAAAACCCCTCTTGCAAAACCAAATATAACAACAAATTATATTTTGAATCTAAGTTCAACAGAAGGCTGTTTAGCAAGTGATACAATTAAGATAACTATTAACCCTTCTTCTCTTGATGCTGGTACAAACAAAACTATAACTTGTGGCTCAAGCACTAGTTTTACACCAGCTGTTTCAAATTATATAGGAAATCAAAATTTATTATCATGGTCATGGTCACCAAGCATAGGCTTAAATAATACGAATACAAAAAGCCCAATTGCTAATCCAAATCATACAACAACTTATTATACTCAATTTATATCTCCTAATGGCTGTACTGCACAGGACAGTATTATTGTTTTTGTAAATCCTATGACTATAAATGCTGGTACAGATTTAATAAAGACTTGTGGAGATTCTGTTATTTTTAGTCCAATAACAAATTACCCTGGGAATTCATCAAATTTAACTTGGTCTTGGAGTCCCTCAACGGGGCTAAATTCAACTACAATAAAAACACCCAAAGCAAAACCAATAACAACTACAAATTATGTAGTTAATTTATCTTCCGTTGAGGGGTGTGTAGCAACTGATACAATAAAGATTACAGTTAATCCTTTGACTGTGGATGCAGGTAATAATATTAGCTTAGCATGTGGAGGGAATACTACATTAGTTCCAACTAACACATATCATGGTTTACAGTCAAATCTTAGTTATCAATGGAGTCCTTCATCTGGCTTAGATACTATTACAAAAAAGTCACCAAAAGCACGTCCTTTTACAACAACTACTTATTTTTTAAACTTAAATTCACCAGAAGGATGTCAGGCAATGGATTCAGTTAAAGTAATTCTAAATCCTTTAATACTTACTGCAAATAATGTTACAATAACTTGTGGTGATTCTACCACTTTTGGAGCAACTGTTAATTCAAATAGCTCAACTATCAATTATAATTGGTCTCCAAGTTTAGGATTAAGCAATAATAGTATTTTAAATCCTAAAGTTAAACCTATTAGCACAACCACGTATTATTTAACAACTACAGATAGTGTTTGTGTGGCTACAGATACTGTAACAGCTACAGTTAACAAAGCTAATTTTAATCTTGCTTTTAATGCACCTCAAACATTGTTTGTTAATCCTCCTTTTGTAGTTCAACTTAATAATAATACTCCAAATATCAATAGTTATAATTTTACATGGAATTATGGAGATAACACTATTGTAAATTCAAATAATCCTATTGTTTATCATCAATACACTTACAATGGATTGTATACAGTAGGTTTAATAGCTACTCATAAAATCAATTCATGTCAGGATACACTTATAACAAATGGTTATATTTATTGTACAGGAGGTACAGCATGTAATTATACAGCAAATATATTACAAAGTGGTCCAATTACAAAATGTCAGGGCGATTCTGTTTTATTAAGTTGTAATACAGATACTGCCTTTACATACCAGTGGAGAAATAATGGAGTACTTATAAATAGTGCAACCAACTCACAAATGTATGTTCATCAAAATGGGATTTATTCAGTAACTATTTACAAACTTAGTAATAGTTGTGCCATAACTTCTTCAACAATACAAGTTAGTTTTATAAATCTTGCTAGTCCTCAGCTATTATCTTTGGGTATTGTAAATCCATGTACTTCGGATAGTATGAAGATATATACACCTTTATCATATAATACATATCTATGGTCAACAGGAGCTAGTACTTCATATATTTATGTAAAGCAGTCTGGCATTTATTCTCTTATTGTAAAAGATATTAATAATTGTAGTGCTAATTCATTACCTGATACTATTATTTCTACTTATCTTTCTCCTCAAAGTATTTGTATAGTTGGTGTAGATACAGCATCTAATAAAAATATTATTATTTGGAACAAACCGGTTTCATCAGTTATAAGTGCATTTAAAATCTATAAAGAAACTACAGCAGCCAATATATATAATGTTTTATCTACTCAGCCTTATTCTTCTTTAAGTTCTTATATAGATTTAAGTTCAAACCCTTCAACTAAAGCCGATAGATATAAGATTTCGGCAGTTGATACTTGCGGAAGTGAAACACTAATAAGTTCATTCCATAAAACAAATCATCTTACCATTAATCAGGGAGTAGGAACTAACTGGAATCTTATTTGGGATGGATACGAAGGTTTTAGTTTTCCTACCTATTATATTTATAGAGGAACTTCAACAGCTAATATGTCAAATATCGGAAGTATTCAAAGTAATTTAACTTCTTATACTGATAATCCGGGAGCAGGTGTATTCTATTATATGATAGAAGTTGTTAATCCTAATAGTTGTAACCCTACTAAATCATTGAATTCTTCTTTTTCAAATATTATACAAACAACTAATGTTGGCATAAATATAAATACTAAAGATGATTTAAAGTTTGATATTTATCCAAATCCTGTTACTAATGAACTTACAATAGAAATGATAGGTAATAAAGAGAAAGTTGCTTTTAATATCTTTAATTCAATTGGTCAAACTGTTTACAACGGAAACTTAATAGAAAAAACTATTGTACAAACTTCAAGCTTTGCATCGGGTGTTTATATCATAAAACTAAATAACGGGAAGGTGTTTGAGTTTAAAAAGATAGTGAAGGAGTAATTTATCCAATATTTTTCTCATTTGAAAGCCTCTGCAATTATTGCAGGGGCTTATCTTTTTTCTCCCTCTCTTAATCTTTTTCAATTCTTAATTCTTAATTTTTAATTCTTAATTATATTCCCCCTTGTCCTTTTTATTTTATGTCCCCCGGAGTACTTTTGCTCCATGGGAACAAAAAATTCAGATATAGTTTCATTTTTTGAGGTGATTGCAACCAAGCATAAAAAGATTGCTCACGTTGCAGGAACTCATCAGCATTACTGGAGAATGGAATTCGATGAATTTGCTTCAGGTGTAAGTAAGTTTACAGGCTATAATTTTATTCTGGAAGTGGTGCCTTACAAATTCAATTCTCCATCCCGGGACAATAGTTTCAAAATTCGCGAAGTCGCTTTCATCGTGGTTAAATCCTTGCCAACAGTAAATAAAGCAGCCATAGCTACAGCATTTGATGAATGCGAAGTTATTGTTGATGATGTGCTTTCTAAAGTAAACGCTATGCGTAATTATTTTTCAAGTACATTAACCTATTTTGATCCCGAAACAATCGAAGCTACACCTGTTAGTGATGGGAAGAATTTTGGCTTTAGATGCAGTCTGGAGATAAAGAATTCATTCAATTTTGAAGTAATACCTGATAACTGGTTGTTATGATCGTAATAAACCAGTCAGCAAAAGAACTTGACTTCTGTGGGAACGGACTGCAGTTTAAAGTTGATACCAGCAATGCCTTTTCTTCCGAAGGAGTATATGCTGAATTGGTTATTACTGTTGTGTCAACAGTTGTGACAGGGAATATTATTTCTTTTAAGTATGCAGATAAAGAAATTATTTTTACTGTTGCAGCAGCAATTGATTTTAGCGGAAAAACTATTCTTAATGGAAGTACTGCTTCATCAATTACAGATTGTTTAAAAAATAATTACCTTCTTCAGAAATATTTTACTTTTAAGTTTCTGACAAATAAGATCACAATAACAGCCAAAGAGAAAGGAAGCAGTTTCAGTTTGACTTTCTTTTCCAATTCAGCGAATGTTGTGCAGTTTCATAATACAATTGGGACCGAAAGGATTTTAAGAACAGGATACAAAACACTTTGTGATTTGTTCCTGGAAAGAGAAAATGGGAGCAATCTTTTTGAGAACATTGCAGGTTCACTTTATGGTATTGATGATACCGGAAGATGTATCGTTAAACCTGGTAAAATACTCTCAAAATACTTTTATGATATTGATTTGCCTGATTTAAATCAAAGTATTATCAAGAAAGTAACAAAGACAGTCAAAAGATATTATTTGAAGTTTGCTGAATTCTATAATAATTCAGCTCAATTGGTAAAGACAAGTTCAGTTTTATATGCTGTTGACGGTACTGTAAATAAAGACATCTATTCTGATACTTTTGCTTATCATTCATTTGCTTTATTTAATAAAAACTACCTGCTGGATTTTAAGATTGATAAAATTGAAACATGGGCTGAAGCAAATCAATTTTTGTATTTTGTGAGTTATTTGCCATCAGTAACCATTACTCAAAAAGTAAAGGTTTATTTTACGGATGGGACAAATATAATTGTCACAAAATCCATTTTTCCAGCAGCGATTAAAAATGAATGCTTCATTATTCCCTGTGGCTACATTCAGTTGAATTTAGCTGCTGTTAATCCTGCTAAAGAGGTTTATAAATATGAAGTTTATCTGGAGAGTGCCGGAACTCTTTTAGCTAAACATATCACTTATTATTTGCTTGATAATCCTCTTTATGGGAAAGAATTCTGGTTTAAAAACCAGATGGGAGCTATGGAAGCTTTGCTTTGTGAGAGGCAGATCCATAAGCTGGACGTCAAGAGAAGCGAGCTGCTCAATGAAGATTCTTATCTTACTTCTGTTGAAGAAATCAAAGATTCCTATGAGTGCAGCACCGGGAATAAAACCAAAAAAGAAATTGAACATCTTTCTGAATTTGTCATCAGTAATGCAGTATTCATGCTTCTTAACGGAAACATTTACAATGTTTCCATTGAAGCAAATTCTTACAGCCTCTTTGATGAGAATGAGGACCTGTTCACTTTTAAATTTAATTACAGGATTACAGGTATATATAATCCTGCAATAGTAATAAGTTCAACACCGGGTTCAATGAGTAATGCATTCAGTGGCGCATTTGCGAGATCTTAAATTAAAAAAATCAATAATAAATGGAAAATATTGTATTGAATGAATATATTGACAACCTTTTGCCTTCAGTTGAGGGGGAAGATGAAAAATTGATAACTGCAGCAAAAATGCGTTCAGTTTTAAAGGAAGTCTATTCAAAAAGTGTTACTGATGCAAAACTTGTAGCAAGGCCCGGGAGTGCTTTCCCTGCTGTCATCAAAAGAAGTAGTCTTGAAACTGCCGAAATTAATATACCTCTTAATGATTTGAAGTTTCTGATAACTGAAATAAATCAAGAAGAATGTACAATAACGATCAATAAAAATTTATTGTTGCCTGTTGGTTCAACATGGTATATGTATATAAAAGGAGTAACTCCTTTGAATCCTGATAATTTTATTGTCATTGATGCAAATTTGACTCCATGTATTTATTATTGGGAACAGGCAGGGGATGAAGCTGTATATGAAAATATAATTTCACATTTTATACCTGGTACCGAAGTTGGATTCTGCAGTCCTCATGTTGCCTGGACACCGTTTAATTATGATCCTGTTTTATATCCTGCCGGAATGTGTAATATTTTCCCTTATTATCTTTCATTTTTTAATGGTGAATTTATCTCATTGGTTGCTTTTAATGATGGTGAAGTAGCTTGTGGTTATGGAAAAATGACTTCTACAGATTTCAAGGTATGGAGTGAAATTACAAAGATAATTCCTGAAGGTCCATTTCCATCATGGATGAAAGACTCTACTGATACAATGGCAGTAAGTCAGGGTGTAAATAATATCTTTGATGGTGTTCACTTCATTCCATTTTTACAGGAATCAAATGATTGGGAAGGTGCGTATTTTGCAGGGATTATGAAAACAAGTGACTTTAGTAGTTTTACTTATAGTGATCGTTTTACTTGTAGTTCACCCTTTGTTCCAATAATTGATGAAGGTAATTTTGTGAGCTGGCATACTGCTTCATATGCTTTTTTCAATGGCAAACATTTAATAGTTGCTGACATTGCAGGATATGGTACACGATTGCTTTATTTGATGGAATGGGGAGGCTCAACAGAGGATATGAGTTTGAAATATATACAAGTATTGGGTGGAAATAAGATTTCTAAAAGTTGGAATTCTGTAAATACGATGTGCCCGGCAATGTTTATTTCAAACAATCAACTTTTCATGCTTGCTCAGGGCTATGAAATTGAGGGTGATTATGATGATTGGGATAATGGCAATGTCTCAAATATTGGCGGACTATACATTTTTGATGTATTTTCAGGTACATTTATAGAATATCATAGTAATCCCTGGATCATAAACCCCAAATTTGAATATGGTGTAGACTTATTTACTCATCATCAGGGTTACAATGTACCATTTGAAAAGGACGGTATTGTTTATGCTTTGATGAATATGAACCATGCTCAAAACACCTATGGTATTTTCCCAGCAAAATTAAATTTAACTGATATATCAGTAGTACAAGATTGGATTAACAAAAATAACAGCATACGATAATGATCACAAAAGAACAATTAGTAGTTGGCACAACGTATTTAAATACTACCAACAATAAAAATGAAAAAGTCATCAGATATGATGAAATGATTCTCAGAGTAACTACCACCAGATCGGAAGCCGACGAAGTCATCAACACAACCCGAAGCGTAGTGAAAACACTGGAAATACTCAGCGAAATTGCCTAGGATAAATAATTAATAATAAACATAATCCCCTCCTTTGATTTACTCCCTTTCCTTTGGAAAGGGTTGGGGAAAGGTCTTTGGAGAGGTTGGAGAGGTCAAAAATATGCTTACAATCACAGTCAATAACAAAAACCTGATAATGGATCCCACAACGAAACTTCGTTTTGAGATTCAATCACCATTATTTGAAACAGACGCTATTCCCGGAAGCTATATTTGCCCTTTCGATATTCCTGTTGCAGGCAACGATATTTTCAACAATGCTGAATTCATTGAAATCAACCGTATTTATAAGAAATACGATTGTGTTGTATTCTTAGATGATTTTCCAATCTACACCGGACAACTTATCTTAAACATCAGCAACCCTCTAAAATATCGTTGCAGTATAGTTTTGACAGGCATTGATGTAAATTTCCCTGACAGAAAATTGAATAGTTTAGAATATGGTGCAGATATTTTAATAGGTGGAGCTCCACATGATGCATTACTTGTTGCAGGTTTTGCTAAGCTTGCCAATGTGATGGATAATGATTTTATATTCCCTGTCATCCATTGTCACAGTTTCTACGGACAATCTGATGATGTTGCAACTTCACCTGCTAATGCTGATTATGGTGGAGTAGTAGTTGCAGGAGGTGTTGGAATTGGTAAATATCTTAACAATTGGGATGCTGTTAATCAAAGATTCAACATCAACAGTATAAAGATAGATGCTACCGAAGATCTGGCAGACAATGCCTATGTGATGGTACCTCAATTTAAACTTACGTATATCATCAAAAAAGTTTTTGCAAATCTGGGTTACAGTTGTAAGGGAGATTTTTTTGAAGATAACTTCATTCAAAAACTACTTTTTCTGAATTATTATGCTTTAGATGAAACTGCTAAAAGATACTTTGTCTCAACTTATGGAGACTACCAGCAAATAATTTTAACGACAGGAAGAATTGAATTTGGCTGGGGTGTAGTTGGTGAACAGGATGATGATAATTGTTTTGATGATAGTACTTCAGAATATACTATACATTCAATTGGATATATCAATATTGATTGCATTTTTGATGCTGCTTTGTCAAGTTATAATGGTGTAACTGCATTCTTTAATACAGTTTACTTAACGGATGGGACAACTGAAGTGATCCTTTATAATGCACCTGTAGGTTATATTACTTATGCAAATTATAATACTTTTGAAATTCACACCTGCTTCCAGGCTAATCTTGCAGATATCGGAAAAAAAATCTTCATAAAAACGACTTTTTATACAGCTCCTTTTGTTGTGCACAATGCAAGATTAACAATAACTCATACTTCTTATCAAAGCTTAAATCAATATGCAAATAAACTGCATATTGCAAACCACATGACAGCCAACTCAGTTGGAACAGTGCTAAATGCTATCAAAAAGAATTTTGGCTTGGCCATGTGGTTTGATGCAGATAGGAAAGAGATTGAAATCTCATTTGTGAAAGATGTTTTGACTTCTTACCAATTTGTTGATATAACAAATATGGTAGTAAAGAACTCAATGGAGATTTCTTTAACCGAAACACCCGGTTACTGGATCACTCAAAAAAGTGATTCAGAAACCAATGATATTTCTCTTTTGAAAAACATAGGGTCCTTCCTGAAGCTCTCAGATCTTCCAACCCCCGACAAGCTAAATGTAGTCGCAGAAGTACTCCAGGAAGGAGTTTATTATATTTATAAAAAGGATGATACAGATTTAAGTCTTTCCTGGGTTAGATATGGAACTTCAGTAAGAGAAGTGAAACATGGGATTAAAGATGATAATTCAAGCACAGTTAATAAAATTAATGTAGATATCACAGTTACAACAAATGTTATCATGGATGACAGGCTATTACCCGACAGTAACCAGTTAGGGACAAGTGAAAGTTTTGAAACAGGCATAAATGATACAGACATGCAAATCCTTATCTGGCATGGCATGGTGAATGATAAAAATAATAGACCATACCCATTTGCAAGCGCTCTGAAGTATGATATTACAGGAGCTGTTATAAGTGATGTTGAGTTAAGATTAGATGGCTCAAGTGGTATTTTTCCAAATTATCTTAAACATTGGTATGACTTCATTGATACCGCCGAATCAGTGAACTTGCAAATGAAAATTAATTCAGTTGAATTAATTTCATTGATTCAGCTTTTCAAACCACAATCCAATAAAGCATCCCAACAAACAAGAAAAATCAAATACAACGGTTCACTTTTACTCCCGAAATCTTTAAGCTTTATAGTTCCCCTGCAGGGAGGATTCATAGAAGCACAAATGGATTCAGTAAAAGATGGAGGTGTAAAGATATAGTGTTTTCGTAATTCGTAATTCGTAATTCGTAATTTTTTATTAATATGGCAGACAGGAGACCAACAATACAGGAATTTGCAACAAGTTTTGGAAAAACGCCAGCTGAGATGGGAGTTACCGAGATAGAGGGACAAGATGTTAATATGCGTGTCTTTGAATTAGAATCAATGGGATGGGCTAATCAGGTCAAAGATGAATTCAGAAGCAATATTAAGTCTATGATGCCACATGAAAGTGGGGAATTGTCAAGAAGTGTGAAACCTAAACTTATATTGAAAGAAGAAAATGTTCAGAATGTTTCTTTTGAATTTTATCGTTCAGGTATCTTTCAGGCTTATGGAGTTGGTAAAGGTTATATTCATACTGAAATGGGTGTTATGAGAGGTCATAAATCTAAAAATTCAAAGGCAAAACATTCTAAAAATGCAACAAGTTTTGCTCCTTCAAATGTATCTTCAAAAGGTATTATGAGAAAACCTGTTGATTGGTTTGATTCAATTGTTGAAAATAAAATTGGTTCATTAGCCGACTTGGTTTCAGTTTATTTTGGTGATAAATATGTATTAGCTGCAGCTGCAGGAACACGAATTGTAAAAAAATAATATTATGGGAGTAAATAGCAATAGACGTATTAACATTTGGATCAACGGAGAAGAAGTTGAACAGAAAGTAGGAGGCATAAAAGCAGCAATGAAAACGCTCAACCGTGAGATTGATCAGATGGCAATAGGCTCGAAAGAGTACAATGAAAAAGCAAAACAGATATCACAACTCGATACTGTCATTAAAGAACATAAAAAGGGTATTGAAGGGATTACTCATGGTTGGACTTTGTCTATTGAAGCAATGGCCCTGGGGATGGTTTCTGCTCATGCTCTAATGGGATTATTTCATAAAGCAGTTGGAATGTTTGAAGAGTCATTTACAGCTTATGGAAATATTACAGTAGCAGAAACCAAGCTCCTGATTTCATTAGGTAACCGAAAAGATGTTCAGGAGGATTTATTAAAACAGGCCAAAGAGTTACAGAATACAACTACAGTAAAAGAAGTTGATATTGTAAGAGTACAGGCTTTTTTAGCTGCTCAGGGAAGAAGTGCCGAACAGATAAAGAAAACCACTCATGCAGCTTTGGAACTTTCAGCAGCTACAGGTTGGGATTTGATGGAGTCTGCTAAAAAAGCTGATGGAACAATGGAAGGATTTGTGAGAGAAATAAAATCCCTTGACAGTGGTTTTACTACTCTTACAAAAGCTCAACTTGTCAATGGTGCAGGTGTAGATTTGATTCTTAAAAAATATGCTGGATTAGCTGAAGGAATCGCAGATATCGGAGCAGGACCAATTAAACAATTAGGGAATGTTTTTGAGAATCTTAAAGAAATAGTTGGTAGTTGGCTTGCATCTGCTATTCTGCCTGCTGTAAGAGGAATGAAAGATTTTGTGATGGGTGTGAATTCATATCTTGAGGTTCCAATGTCAAGAAAACTTGAAGAAGAAGGAACTGAAGTTAATAAATTGATGATTGAACTTTCTAATGTTAACCTAAAGACTGATGAACGTAAAAAATTACTCCTAAAATTAAAAGAAATCAATCCTGATATTGTTGCAGGATTGGATGCTGAGAATATGAATTATCAGAAGCTTTGGGGCAATCTTAAGAAATATAATAATGAACTTGCTAACAAGATCATTATTTCTAAAGAAGATGAAAAAATTGAGAAAGCTGCGAAAGACCTGGCAAGTGCACGTATGGCTAGAATAAAACAAGAAAATGAAATAATGGAAAGAATGCAAAAAGAAGTCAATCATCTTCCAAAAGGTGCAGGACGTGATGATTTGCAAAGTATAATGGAAGATACAACTACTATGCAATATAAGATACAGGCATTTGGCAAAGCTTTGACTAAATTAAATTATGGTTCAGGTGCTTTTTTTAGTAATTATACTGTTAATTTTGATACTTATGTTAAAGAAGAAGGGAAAGCCTTAGAATATTCAACTTTGACAACCGAAACTAAAATAGCAATGTTGAAAAAACTTGGTATTAATGAGGCAGACTATATGGTTGACAAAAATAAAGAACTTGCTGCTGAAAAAGCCTTAAATGAAAAGAAAGTTCTTTATCGTACTTATACTTTTTTGAAGTTGAAAAAAATGTATGATGAGGAGGGTGATGAGTTAGCCGGACTAATTCTTAAGGAAAAGAATAAAAACGATAAAGAAAAGAAAGCAAGACAGTATCGTTTGGATGAAGATTTTGAATTTGTTAAAGCTAAGATTGCTATTGAAAAGGAGTATCAAAGTGGTAAGATAGAAACGCAGGCAATGATGGAGAAAAGAATTCTTTCTCTTGAAATTAGTACTCTTACAAAAAGACTTGCTGCCAATAAAGATTTTGGGGAAGAAAGGATTAAACTTGAAAATGAGCTTCAGGATAAATTAAAAAAGAGAAAAGATAATCAGAATGATGATACTGCTTACATGAATAAAATGGCAGGAAAAGATAGTAAGATTTCTCAGGAAAATGAACGTTATGCTGAAGAGATGAAAGCATATAAATCTCATCTTAGCTTTAAATTTAAAGCAAAAAAAGAATCTATTGCAGATACTTTAGAGATGGAAGAAAAAGCTGCAATGGATGAGATTAAATTAAATGATTCAAAATATAAATATACAGAAGATGAAATAAAAAGACTTGCTGAGATAATTCATAAACAAGTTTTTGATCAAGCTTCATTAACTCCTGAAGATTATGCTGATTCTTATGATCTGTATATTAAAAAATATGGTGATAATCCTGCTGTTCCTGTTGCTGATGGGAAACCTTCTAAAAAACATTCAAATTCTTCTGTTGAATCAGGTGATAGTGAAGGTGCAATAACTGATAAAGTATACATAAAGAAAAAATCTATTAAAGAAATTGAGGATGCAGCTCTTCAGGCGATGGAAAAAGAACATCAGGATAAGCTTAATAAGATAGATGCTGATGCTATTGAGAAAACTCTTAAAGACCTTCAGGATGGCAAAGATAAAGAGATCGGAAAAATAAAAGAGGATAATACAGAGTTTCTCAATTCTATTACTACTCTGGAGCAGGCAAAGGAATTTCTTAAGAAAACAATGGCTAAGAAAGAACTTGACAAAATTACTGATCTTGAAAAAGCCAAAAAAGCGATACGGAAACAACAGTATAGTGATATGTCGAAAAGTGAGATTGATGGCTATGTCCAATTACAGGCTAATCTTGAAAAGATATTGAAAGAAGGAGTATTGAAAGACACAAATATTGAGACTAAAGCCAAAGATGTTTTCAAAGATGTAGTAACTGCAGATGAGTTTTTTAGTCCGGAAGAAAGAAAGGCAATAGCCGATAACCTTGAAAAAGTGAGAGCTTATATTGCACATCTGAAAACACTTGCAAAAGAAACACAAGATGCTTTAGTTGATGATGAGAATCAAAAGAATGCTGCTAAATTTCACGAAGCTAAGAAAGTTGATATATTAGGTTTTTCAGAAACTGATTGGAATTCTTTATTTATTAATTTAAAGAAAGGAGAAATAGGAGTCAATGAAATTGTGATGGCTGTAGATGCTTTGAAAAATGCCTGGAGTTCTTATAGTGCCTTTTTAACAGCATCAGAAAATAAGAAAAATAGAGATTTAGAGGCAAGTGATAATAAAGAGAAAACAGCCTTAAAAACAAAACTAGATAAGCATCTTATTACGCAGGCTGCTTATGATTCTAAAGTGTTGGCAATGGATACCAATCTTCAAAAGCAGAAAGATTTAGCAACATATAATCAAGCTTTGAGAGATTCAGAACTGAATATTGTAAATGCAGTTCAATCAGCTGCCGTTGCTTCAATAGCCATCTGGAAGTACGGACCAGCTATAGCTATTCCAATGGAGTTATTAATTGCCGGAACACTTGCAGCTTCATTGGCAGCCATAGAAGCCAATATGCCAACAGCTCCTGCATATGCAGAAGGAGGTTTTACAAATGGAGATAAACTGTACAGAGCAGGGGAGAAAGGCCCTGAATGGGTTGCAAGTAATAGCTTAATCAGGGACAGTAAAACAGCACCGGTTATCAAGTGGCTTGATAACTATCAAAGAGGTGGGAAATCCATCCCAATGCCAATAGAAGCCAACTTTTCAGGTATGCAAACCGCAGTAAATAATAAGTATTCATCAAGTAACACGAATTCAAATATTGAAGGCATATTAGCAAAGATATTCCTGAGCCATCAGGAAGGTAAAGAAGAGATGAAACTTCTCAACAAATACCTGAGTGATCCTGCAAACCGTAAAGCAAGAATAGTAAGAGATGAACTAACCAGATTTGATAGTGAATTGGCAACTTTGCAGAGTTTGGCAAAGATAAGATAGAACACCCCTATCTGTGTCTTTCCCCTAATAGGAGAAAGAAAGTTTTTGTTTTTTGTCTTTGGACAGACCTCAAATAATTTATGCTACAAAACAAATATTTCAAAAAGTGTGTGAGTCCTAGCTAAGCAATCCACGAGTCCCGACGATAAAATTTCGAAACAAAGCACTAAAGATTATTTTGGGATGGCTTGGATTGTGGGAAAAATTTTGAAATAAGTAGTTTTGAAGTAAATGATTTTAAGTCTTGATTTTTGCTTATTTATATCAAGAAAAAGAAGATAAAGTAAAATGTATTCTTGAATTTTTTATCTTTGCAAAATGAAAAAGCCAAATTTAACAAAATTAATTTACGATATTGTAGAGGAAAAAGGGGGCTGGATGACACTATCTGAAATGGAAGAAGTCTTTATAAATAAATACCCTTCAAGGAAATTTATTAAAAGCTCTATCAGATCATTATTGCTAAGTAACAGGGATTTATTTATTAATTATGGTCATAATAGTACTTATGCTTTAGCAAAATGGGAAAATGAAAAGCAAAATATAAAAAAAG
>CAIWDQ010000045.1 GCA_903911455.1 uncultured bacterium | reverse complement strand
CTGTTCTTTTATTGAACTTAATGAAAACACACAAATTCCTATAACTAATAAGTATTCTACACCGGCTACTTTAGGGAAGGATAGACTGGCTGCAATAGTTGCATCTCAGAACATTTTTGAGGCAAACAATGTTTTAGTTATTAATGCGGGAACTTGTATTACGTATGATTTTATTAATGATAAAAAAGAATATCTGGGAGGGGCAATAGCTCCGGGAGTTGAAATGAAATTTAAAGCTTTAAACAATTTTACAGATAAGCTTCCGTTAATCAGAAGTAAAAAGAAAGTAAACCTAATAGGAACAACTACCGAGGAATCTATTTTGTCGGGAGTTATTAATGGTACTTATTTTGAAATGAAAGCTTTGATAGATGAATATAAAGCAAAACATAAAGATTTAAAAGTTATAATAAGCGGAGGTGATAGAATTTATTTTGAGAAACGATTTAATAAAAGCATCTTTGCAGTTTCAAATATCGTTTTAATTGGTTTGAATTTAATACTGGATTATAATAATGCTAAATAGTAAAACACGAATTTTCTTAACCATTATATTATTGTTAATGGTTTCATTTTATGAAGCAACTGCACAAACAAGAATCAGTTCTCCTTATTCCAGATTTGGATTGGGCGAATTAGATGATTATAATAATCCTCGTTATACAGGTTTAGGCGGATTAGGTATTGCTTTAAACAATCCTTATTCTATTAATGTATTGAATCCTGCATCATATGCTGCCTTTGATTCATTATCTTTTGTATTTGAAGGAGGGATTGTTAGTAATTCTACTACTTTAAGTAATAATACATTAAGCCAGAAATCAAATTATACTTCTTTATCTTATTTAACTTTTGGTTTTCCTATAGCTAAATGGTGGAGAGCAAGTTTCGGATTGATTCCTTACAGTAGTGTTGGTTATAAGGTTTTGCAATCTAACTGGCTTCCAAATATGGGTAATGTTAATTATGTGTATGAAGGTAGTGGAGGTATTAATCAAATTTATTTCGGAAACGCAATAAAATTTAATAAGAATCTTTCAATAGGCGTAAATGCTTCTTATATGTTTGGTTCTTTAAATAAAATTAAGTCTATTGTTTTCCCTGATTCTACTCTTGTTTACAATACTAAAATACAGAATACAATTAATATTGGTAATTTATATTTTACTTTAGGGATACAGTATAATAAGAAGATTTCTAAAAATTACACTTTATTTACGGGAGCAGTTTTAAGTACTACAACTAATGCTTCGACTAGTGAGGACTTTTTTAGTTATTCTTATTCCTTAACATCAGTTGGTAACGAAATTTTGCACGATACTATTGAAAATATAACAGGAGTTAAAGGAACACTTCGTTATCCAATGAAATATGGCTTTGGTATTGCAATAGAAAATAATAATAAGTGGCTATTAGGCGTTGATTACAGTTCTCAAAACTGGTCGGATTATTCTTATGATGGAATTAAAGATTCATTGCAAAACAGTATGCGAGTTTCTGTTGGTTTGGAAATAAAACCTACAGAAAATGCTAAATATTACTTTCAAAGGATAGCTTATCGCTTCGGGTTTAAATATGCTACCAATTATTTTCAGATTGATAATAATTCGCAGAAAGAATATGGCGTTAGTTTTGGTTTAGGTTTGCCTTTGCGTAAAACCAGATCAACAATTAATCTGGCTATAGAATTTGGCAAAAGAGGTTCAACATCTCTTTCAGATCCAAGAATGCTTCAAGAAACTTATACCAAAATTACAATAGGTTTCTCAGCTCATGATTTCTGGTTCTTTAAACGTAAGTTTGATTAATCAATTTACACCCGTTAATGAAAATCTTATTTAAACATATATTGCTTAAGCAAAATCTAAAGAGAATTCTTTACGGGATACCCATTCTTTCATTTATCTTTTTATTATCATGCAAAAATGATATGGAAAAGATTAAATTAATTAGCAACTTCAATAATACTCCTATTGAGTCGGCCAAAGATATTACTGTTATCAGAAGCGATTCGGGAAATGTGCAGATTTATATGACAAGTAGTCAGCTCGATCGTTATGAAGGCGAACAATTGTATACTAAATTCCCGAAAGGTCTAAAAGTTGTCTTTTATGATCAGAATAAACAGATTAAAACCTTACTAACCGCAAACTATGCCATCAATTACGAAGACAGAAGAGTGATGGAGGTGCAAAATAATGTAGTAATTGTTGATGTTAGAAAAGGAGATACCATACATACCGACAAATTAACATGGGATCAAAACAGGAGACAAATTTTTTCATCTTCTCCTGTAACAAAAATTAGTCAAGACGGAAGTACTCTGCATGGCGATGGTTTTGATTCGGACGATAATTTCGAGAATTATACTTTACGTAATCCTCGTGGATCATTATTTATTGATAAAGATAAATAACGTATGAGTGAAGGGCTATTAATAGTTGTAATGTTATTATTATCGGCCTTCTTCTCGGGCATGGAGATCGCTTTTATATCTGCAAACAAACTTAAGATAGAAGTTGATAAGAGCAAAGGTATTTTCTCTGCAAAGATAATTTCGGGCTTCATAAAAACCCCATGGAAGTTTATTGGTGCCATGTTAGTTGGCAACAATGTAGCTCTTGTTATTTATGGTATGCTAATGGCGCGTTTGCTCGAACCATTCATTGGCAGCATCTTACCTCAAAGTTTTCATTCAGCATTCATCATACTTTTAATCCAAACCATAATTGCGACACTTCTAATATTAATTACTTCCGAGTTTTTACCCAAAGTTTTGTTTCGCATCAATGCAAATTTCATTTTAAATATACTTGCGATTCCTGCGGCTGTATGTTATTATTTTTTGTATCCCATAGTC
This sequence comes from uncultured bacterium, assembly GCA_903911455.1. Lineage (GTDB taxonomy): Bacteria > Bacteroidota > Bacteroidia > Bacteroidales > JACABE01 > JBAXLO01. The sequence continues at coordinate 1,214 of CAIWDQ010000045.1, read as the reverse complement.
TTTATTTTCGTGGGATTGTCTGAATATATTCTTAAGCGTTGGTTCAAGGTGAAGTTTTCTCATGAGGATATCCCTTTTACTTTGGTTGATGTTGATAATTTTATTGATGAGTTTACGGGTGATAATCTGGATCAAAGCGAAATCAAGCAAGAGTTGCAGATGTTTCAGAATGCTATTGATTTTAAGAATGTAAAGATAAGAGAATGTATGATTCCGCGCAACGAGATAGTGGCGATGGATATTAATGACACAATCATTGAGCTTAAAAATAAATTTATTGAAACCAATCTTTCTCGCATCCTAATCTATGATGAAACTATTGATAACATTACAGGTTATGTCCATTCGCATGATATGCTTACAAATCCTGATAAGATTAGTAAAGTTATAAAACCAATTATTTATATACCTGAAACGATGCTGGCGAGCAAGGTGTTGACTATGTTTACCGAAAAGCGTTTGAGTGTTGCGGTGGTAGTTGACGAATTTGGTGGCACATCCGGAATGATTACTACCGAAGACGTGATTGAGGAGATTATAGGCGAAATTAATGATGAATATGATGTTGACGAATTGACTGAAAAGAAGATATCCGACACCGAATTTATCTTTGCAGGAAGAATGGAAATAGATTACATCAACAATAAATATCAGTTAAATTTACCTGAGTCGGAAGATTATGAAACCTTGGCGGGATTAATAATTCATTATAAAGAAAGCATCCCCGATCTTGACGACGAGATTATTAGTGGTGATTTTATCTTTAAGATATTAGAGGCTACCGAAACCAGAATTGAGAAAGTAAACCTACGAATTCAGAATAATAAATAAGTTAAAGTTTTCCCTTTCGGGGAAATAATTTTAAAAAATCAGTCTAAATCTTTAAAAAAGCAGTAACAGGGCTCAAAAACTGCCAAATATTTGCCAATCCTGTCGCGCAGGATGGACAACTTCTTCGTGATTTAGCCATCCTGTCCGACAGGATGCACAACTTCTTTGTGATTTGGTCATCCTGCCGGACAGGATTGGTCAATTCATCACTGCTCGAGCCATCTGATCCGGTCAGATGCTTAAACCCAAATTACGCATTAGAAAAAATTAGTACTTTTACACATTAAATCCTAATGCGTAGCGTTAGAAAAAAAAGTCTTATGGAATTTGATATATCCTTTACAAATAAAGAGATTACACCTTGGGGTGGAATGATTTTTTTG
>CAIWDQ010000044.1 GCA_903911455.1 uncultured bacterium | reverse complement strand
TGTTTATTCACACATTTGCTTGACAATAAAACTGAGAAGAATATATTTTAAATGTTAGTGTCGAATTAAAAAAATAATAATTATAGATCCGTTGCCCGAAAGGGTCACCCTGATAACAAAAAATTATCAGTGGAGAAACGAACAACGAGCTAAAATTAGAAATAAGTTAAGCATTTTACTTTTATTTAATAAAATGCTAGCTTATATCTGTACAAGCCCGCCTGATTCGTTTCTGGCGGGTTTGTGCGTTTATGAATGAGAAAATAAGGGATTATTTGGATTGGAAGGGGATACACTCCCCAAAAGCGAGTATTTCATATAAAAGTTGGCTATTGCTTTTTGTTAAGATTTGTGGTGATAAACCCATAGAAGAATATAGAATCACAGATATCGTAAATTATCAGTTATGGCTGAAATCTCATTACAGTTCGTACAGTTTAGAGTATGCAACTGTAATCATAAAAAATTTCTTTCAGTTTTTCAGAGACCAGAACTATGCTTGTTTACCACCCTCACTTATTAAAAGAAAAAAGGGGCGAGCAAAATCTCACAGAGCAATTAAGGAAGAGGAGTTTGATAAAATAATTTCAATAATACCAGAAAATGATTTTTGGTCTTTAAGAGATTTATTAATTATTCGTATGCTCTGGGATACCGGAGTGCGAGTTTCAGAACTGACGGATTTAAACGTATCTCAAATAGATATAAATAATTTATCTGCTGTAATCTCAACTAAGAAAACAGCGAACATGCGAATAATACTATGGTCTGAAAAAACACATGAGATTTTAATAAGGTATTTAACAATGCGTTCTGAATTAAATAGTATCTGTAATTCCCCAGCATTATTTATTTGGCAAAAAAATAGTAAAAAATATTTTAACCCAAGATTATCAACCAGAAGTGTAGAAAGAATCGTTAAATTTTATTCAATCAAAGCTAGTATAGTTGAAAAGGTAAGTCCACATAGTTTTCGTCATGGTTGGGCTCATTTAAGACGCGATCAGAATGCTCCACTATCTTTTATTCAAAAGGGGCTCGGACACATGAATCCTATCTCAACATTTATCTATGAACAATACTCAGATATGGATTTTGAGAGAAGTGCTAAAACATACTTTAAAAAGCCACATAAAGCCCATATCCCATCATTTGAGATGGATTATACAAAGAACCTAATTAAGGGATTTGCTTGAATTTTTGATAAAGTTATCCACAGATATTTGCATTTACATTTTTAATATGATAAACTCTTTTTAAGTTAAGTTTATTGAAATTACTTTTAAAAGATATCATGTGGATTTTTACATTGATTTAAATAATCTTTATTGAGTGACATTATTGCAAAAGGGGACCCGACAAAAGTCGGATTAAACCTAGTAACTTTGTGTCGCACAATATAGGTTATATGAACTAAATAAATTAGTAAGTTTAAAAATAAAAAAACACCTGATATCTTAATTGAAATCAGGTGTTTTTTTATGCATAGCATTCTGTGGAGTTGTCTTTTGATAGTGGAGTAGCTAAGGGATTATTATTTGTTTTGCCCATTAGGGTCATTCCGATAAAAACGGAAAAGAAACGAACAAAACCAATAATCAGGGAATTTGAATGACAACTTCAACTCCATAGAATGCTGTGTAGAGAAAACATCTTAAAGTAATTTTTAATAAACTCATAGGTCGAGATTATTAAAAAATTAAAAAGCACAAAATTTATTTATGCAAATATTCGATGTTTATACTAGAAAAGTTTACGAGAAAGAAGGAGAGCAAAAGGCAACATCATACAAAGCAGGTGCATTAAAAGTTACTGATAGAGGCACAATGTATCTTCGCCTCTTTCATATTCCGGATGTAGATTTTTACATTAAAGAAAGAGCACCATTCGTCCCTGTTGTTGATATCAACGACTAATATCTTTTTGATATTAGTTTTCCTTTATTAATACTTAAAAATTAATTTATGAATATCAACACAACACCTGTTCCAAATTCAGTGTTTGATGTCTATCTGAAAGATCTTAAACTAGCAGAACTCAAAGTACTTTTAATCATAATCAGGCAAACTCTAGGTTGGGAGGATAAAAGGACTAAATCAGAACGTAAAGAGATGGACTGGATTTCAAATAGTCAACTGGTGATAAAAACAGGGAATTCAGCAAGAGCTATTAATGATGCTATCAGTGTACTTACAAATAAAAACTTAATTGAAGTTTTTTCTCAATCGGGAGAGTTCCTGGATACACCTGGAAAAAGGCGAGGTCAACAAAAACTGTATTATCGCTTAACATCCGCAAATTCTGCGATTGTGGAAAATAAGGGGAAAGAAAGAGTACAAGACTGTATAACTGAAACCCCTAACGCAAATTTTGCAGATAACTTACGCAAAAATATCTCGGAACTTACGCAGAAAATGC
>CAIWDQ010000043.1 GCA_903911455.1 uncultured bacterium | reverse complement strand
TCGTCTTTAGCAAACCAGTTGAGAACCATTCTAAGTACTTCAGGTGTAACGTAACGCTCCCATTTTCTTTTGTTTTCATTTATTTGTGGATTACCCCACATGCTATTCTCTAGGGCGACTTCTTTTAACTGTGTGCTTGAGTCTTGATATTTCTCTGAAAGCCGATAGCGCTCTAAAATATGAGCGAAAATAATGTGCTTATGAACTGGATATTTGTCAATCAAGGAGACAAGGTCGGGTATCAGCTTAACAAACTTTTCATCGTCAACCTCTTGGAGAGTTGAAAGTAAATTTGGCGTCGCGCTCTCATGAAAAACACTCTTCCAAAGCCAACTATCACCATCAATATGAAAAGTGCTATCTATTTCTGACATATGATCTCCTTCTTTTCTAATTATAATTTTTAAAAATTCTTTACTCGCCAAAGGGGTTAATAGAAATTCGTTCTTCTTTACTAAGGAAATCCAAGGTCTTTGGCGTATTGAAGTGTCTTGTTCAATAGCATTAAATGACTTTACCAAAAGATATTGCAGTTTTTTATTATTTTTTTCAGGCCCATTAGGATAAGAAAAATAACTAGCACAAAGAGCAAACCATATTCCCCTAGTGATATCCTTGTCTATTATCATGCGATTAACTTTCTTTTGAATAATCGTAAAAGAAGTATCGCACTCTAATAAGCTGAGTTCAGACTCCATTTTAGAATTAAGCCCCCAAAACACATAGCGCCAATCACTTCTATTTAGGCTGGAAGAATTTTGCTTAAACTTTATAATTGCTTGTTCTATACGTGATTGTGTAGGCTGCTTTTCTTTATTCTGACTGCTTAGTTCAAGTTTCGATAGTAGTTTGGTAAGCTTTGGGAACATGGAAAAAGTCACTAGATCACCTAACTCATTCTTAGGTGTTAGAGTTCGAGTTTTTTCTAACTGTGCTTTTAAAGATTTTATTGCTGTCAGCATAATCAACTAATTTGGCAAATTTCAGGCCTAGTGATGTTAAACACTGGCTGATCAAGCTGATTATTTTCCATTTTCTCTTTTAAACCATAAAACTGTAATTTAAGCTCCACTCTTCGACTTTCGTCTTTGCTTTGTTTTGCATCATTAAAAGAAACGCCGCCAGCCAAAAATAGCGTATTAACACTTTTCTTTTGGTCTATAGATAAGCCGATATTTTTCTTATCATCCAATAGGGTGCACATGACCCACTCTGATCTTAAAAGACTCAGGTGCAAGTTGTACAAATAAGACCCATCTGTATCAGTAAAACCTTCAATTAAAACCTGTTTAAACCACTTATCACCTATATCACTATTAGCCGCTTCCAATATAATGGGGACAATATCAGTAAGTGCCTGCTCACCATCATTTTTTAATTTAAATCCATCCTTATTAAATCGACCGGCTTCACCAAAATTCACCCGATTATCGTGACAATCCACAACTATATCTTTATTTAAAGATTGAGCTTTAATTTTTAAAGTACTACAAATCGTTTCTATATCTTTGATTCTATTTTTTTCATCTTGTGTTTCTAAGGTGATTTTTTGGGTTACAGAAATTAATGAGGCGACCATAACCACCAGAAACAATGTCATTAATGCTGTCATTAAGTCTGCATAAGAAATCCAAAAAGGCTTTTCAGCTTCTGATTTATTATTGCTAGTTAATACGCGTACTCCAAACATATTAACTTTTTTTCGTTAGATTTGTTGACGGCATTACAAAACTATCAGTTAAGGTATTAATGCCTTCTGCCAATGTTTCCATATCCTCTGCCAAAGAACTAAATCCAGTATGAATCCTCTGCATAGATTCCTTAAATCCATCGTCCAAGTTTTCCGTCACCCGATTAACGCCGTTTACTACACCATCGCCAAAGTCATCAAAAGACTTCGCCAATACACCATTGATTTTTTCGAAATATTGGGTAGCATCAGCGTTATTTTTCTTCATCTCCAAACAAACCGTTTTAAGATCTTCAATAAGTTGCTGTCTATTAATAGTTTCAGTTTGTGAGCTTTTTACTACACCTTCAATGCTGATAAAAGTCTGTTGAACTGAGTCACGAAGTTTTTTATAATCGTCTATCATTTTTGACAAATTGTTTAATCCATTCGTTATATCTGTCGTAGATTGTCCGACTGTTTTCATAACATCTTCAATTTTAACAGTAACATCTGACATATTATTACCAGCTAAAGTAAATTTTTCAGCTGACATACCCATTTTTTCAGCACCTAACTGCATTTTAACTAGGGCTTGTTGCGTTACCTCGCCAAGACTGTCGACTATCTCTCGAGTGGCTTTTCTTTCTTGTTCCAAGGTTGTTAACAGACTATTCATCTGATCACTTATATTTGTCATCACACTTTCTGTTTGATGGTGTAGTGCTGTTTGTGCAAGTAGCGATTCTTTATCCATATCTTTGCGTGCAGTTTTAAATGACCCGAATATGCCCTCAAATTTTGATTCTATCTGAGTGATCGAGTCATAAACTTTATCCATGGTTTCTTGTTGACCTTTATTAAAATTTTCATTGATACTATCAATAAACATCTGTGATTGATCGGCCATTTTTTGCTGTCTGAGCTCACTCTCATCAAAAAGAGCTTTAAGTTGCTCACCCATTTTTGTATTAGCAGATTCGCCCTGTTGGGTAATTTCAGACATGATCTGCTGCATATCTGATTGCCCTTTTTTCATATCTTCAATTGTTGATACTAGCTTTTCTTGTATAAGGCTAGCCGAGGATACATTAGACTCTTCCATCTTCTGAATAAGCTGCGAAAATCCACCTTGCATCTCTCTAAGTGAAGCAACGGTATCATCCATTTGTTTACCAATGGTAGACTCTAATTTTTCTGTTAATGAAACTAGTAGCTGTTCAAGAATATTGCTAACTTGTTTTCCTTGATCACCAGATGCTGAGCTTACAGATTTAGCAATCTGCTCTAGAGGCGCTTTGAAACTGTTTTCAATCGTAGCACTAATTGAAGAGCCAATTGAAGCGCCAACCTTATCGGCAATTTCAATATTTTGTTTTGCTTGCTCCTCAAGAAGATTAGCTAACATAACTTTTAAATCGTTGATCAAGCTTTCGTTTAATGTCTTTGCATAATGCGTACCTTCTGCGCTGAGCTTGACTAACTCCGACAAATACTCTTCGCCAACTCCAGCATCAAATTGCTTATCTATCAGTTGTGTTAATTGATCAAGATTATAAATACATCTTTCTAGCAGGACTTTTTCTAAAATAGTCACCATGATGGCAAGTGCAATTGCCCCTGCCGAAAAATAAAATGCGTGACTTACACTATTTAAAAGAAAGGTAAGACTATCGTTAATTTTCTGTGGATCCGAAGTGTCAAAACCTGCTAACCCGGTTATTAAGCCATAAAAGGTTCCTATAATACCCAAGCCAGTGAGTATGCCAGGTAGATGTTTAAAAAACTCTACTGAAAGAGGTGTGTCTATAATATTTTGTTGGCTAAAGAAGATTTGTGAAGGCATTGTTGATCGTGTCTTCTTTACAACTACTTCAGCGCCACTGATATCATCCTGATTATGTAATGTTTCAGAATATTCTGACCAAACAAGTTGATGTCGTGAAGATTTAAATAACTCATCAAAACGATTACGCTTTTCGCATTCATCTATTTCACCAAGAGTTTCAATTTCCCTTATATATTTTCCCAGTTGACCCTTAAGACGCCAAGATTTATAAACATAACTAGTTAAAAAATAGCTAAAAAGTATTACACCGATAATAGCTAAAGAATTGGTAAACCAACTATTGTGTATGAAAAAATTTAAAATCTGGTTCATTATTTAATAATTTTAATGTAAGGAAACAAACATCAATCAGTTTCTTCTAATTGATCAGTTAATGTTGAATTTAGTGTTTTAGTAGGCTTTATTCCAAGGGTTCTTAATAATTCCGCCTGTCTGATAGCACCACCATTGCCTGTGAACTTCCCATAAGCTTTATCGTATGAAATCTTAGCTTGATCT
>CAIWDQ010000042.1 GCA_903911455.1 uncultured bacterium | reverse complement strand
CCATAGTTATGAAAGTACCTAAACCGCTTGAAAAAACATTATTTGATAGAGATAAATTCCAAACTCAAGAAATATTACTATTGTCAACCAATACTTAAGGTGTCTATATTGCTAATTTTATAAAACTTTCGTTCGGCTGTGAAAAAATAATTATTCTTAACTTAAATAATCATTGCAAATCATTTATTATTTACTGTAATATTATAATATTTGTGCATTTATAAGTTATTTACAGTTGAATATATTTTTAACATAATTCACAACCCCCTAATAAACGATTTATTTCCCTTCTCATTTCTTTAGTCATTTTCTTCTTTTTTTTAGGGATAAGTTTTTCTGGTTGATCCTTATATTTCTCCTTATAGAATTCAATTAATGCTTTAACTTTTCTATATTCAGACTTAGGGATTGAACTTCTATAATATTGGAGATAACATACAGCTTTACTATTTGTAATCATACAATTTTCTAAAAGAAAATCATGCATAATTGGCCTTTTCTTTAATTTAATTTCAGAGTTATTTTTATAGTATTTCCCAATCCAAAAATGTGGATATTCATCAATCTTATCAAAATTTGAAGTACCATGTCTTGCTTCATTTAATGCTACTTGCATTATCTGAGTAGTTTCATCATTTTTTGCCCATAATCGTTTCCTCCATTTGGGTGGTTCAATAAATAAAAGGAAACATGAATTGTCAATTCTTATCATAAGCAACAATTAAAATGAAGTTTGTTTAAATATTTTTCAAAGTATAAACTCAACATTTTTAATTTTATTATCAATTAAAAGTTGGACATGGAGGTGGGTTATAAACATGTCCTTTACTTCTAGTTTTCTTCTCTTTATGAAAATAATAATTGAAGGAGATCTCATGAGATCCTCCGGTTGCACGGCTACTCAAGCTTGAAATAGTTAAATCATAACTATACGAAAACCTAAAATTATTACTCCTTTTATCATTATTACCTTGTATTATACCCACATTAAATATAATTGCATCAGAATTGCTAAAAAATCTTGTCCATGGGCCAATAAAAAAACCATTCCAATAAATATTAAATCCTCCAAATAATGTATTCATACTATTAAAATCAATATTTAATACTTTTTGTCTTTCATAAACAACACAAGGTGAGAAGATCATGTCAGCATCATGATTAATTGCAATATTTAAATTTGCATGAAAAACAAGTTTCATGGGTAATTTTGAATTTTGACCTAAAAAGGACTCGTTTGGTTCATTTATATGTTGTATTGCAAAACCAATAATTCCATTATAATTATCTTTTCTAGTATTGCGGTTGCTTATAGTATGTCCAAATAAATAAAGAGTCCCAAATGTTAAATCCGGGAAAATATTATCTACATCAGTAGGAGCTTTAAATCCTGTAGGTCTTATTATTCCAAGAACTGGATCTAACTGATCTCCAAATGTAAAATTAGACCAATCTACAGTTTTACTATACATAGATAAAGAAACACCAAACTTAAGATATGCACTTTTATGAGTTTGTATTATTACATTCGACATCAAACTTGCACCTGTTGTTGTTAAAAAACCTTCTCCTTGTACATCCCTAAATACATTTATACCATATCCACCTATATTATTAACACTGGGTAAATCTGAATCTAAATTTAAAAAAAAAGTTTCAAATTTACCTGGCAAATTAATCCATTGCCTTCTATATGTTATTCCCGCATTTGTGCCACCACTTATTCCTGCAAAAGCAGGATTAAAATAGGTTTGGTTAAAATAAAATTGAGAAAAACTTGGATCCTGACTAAAAGCATTAAATCCAATTAATAACAATAAAATTAAAAATAGTATTTTCTTAATTCTCATAATTTATCTGATAATAGTTACTGTTCCATTTGGTCTATATTTCCCATCAATTTGTTTCATTCCTAACCAGGTACTGCCATCTACAAATTTCCCATAAGCTTTCCAGGCATATGATCCTATTGGCATATTTTTGCCATTTGTTGTACCATCCCAAAAATCAACAGGACTTTTATCAACTAATTTTGATGTTTCCCATATTTTATTACCCCACCTGTCAAAAACCTGAAGATTAAATTCAACCAATCCTTCTCCATAAGCTTTAAAATTTGCTATATCTGGATTTAAATTACCAGGTTGAAATGCATTAGGAATAAACAATCCCCATAAACTATTCAAACAAATTTCACTAGTATCAATATCCGGACAATTATATTGATTATTTGCTGTAAGTGTAACAAGATAACAATCTTTTCTTGGGTATGAATAAGTTGGATTTTCTATTTGAGATGTAGCATTATTATACCCAAATCCCCAATTCCAAATAGTAGTATTAACAGAAGAGTCTGAAAATTCAACATTCCATAAATCAGGGAAAGGTAGTGGGAAATGTTTATTTCCAAATTTAGCTTTAGCAACTGGATCAACTTGGATTATATTATTTAAAATTATGCTATCTTCACAACCACCACTATTTGGACTTGCATATATTTTAATTGTATAATTTTTAGGTGTATTAGTAATAGTTATATTACGGAAAATATGCCAAAAATTTGTTGCTGTTGTATCAAAAGGTGGAGTCTCATCTGTTTTGATTAAATAATTAAGTCCTGAATAATTTAATTGAAAATGAACATTAAGAGGATCGCAATCCATTAGGGGGCTTATATTAATTGAATCTTTCCAATTAGGATATATAGTATATTGTATATTATCAAAGTCATAACATGTTAGTGATCCATATACCTTACTACTTCTTAATAAAATATTATAAATTCCAGGTGCTAAAAATGGATAATTTGTAGTATTTCCTGATAAAAAAGAAGACCCATTAATGGACCAATCAAAATTTGAAGCGCATTTACTATTAATAGAGTTGAATAAAACAGTATGTGGAGTAATAAAACTACAAGAAGATGAATCTGAATAAGTAATTCTTGCAATTGGAGTTGGATGAACTATTAATGAATGAAAAACCGAATCATAACAATATTTAATAACCATTGGTATAATATTATACTCAAGTGATGCTTTTAACTTAACAATATAAGGTTTATCCATACAATTTACAGAATCATTATTTGTATATATTTGAGATGGTGGATTACCACTACTTGAAGTATTCCCATTTCCTAAATCCCATAACCAAGTATAAATTCCTGAATAAGTAGTATCAGTTTTATTTGCAATTGAAACATTAAAAGGACTACAACCCACAGAATCAGGAAATGTATTAATATCAAACTTAGCAATAGGAGTATGGTTAATGTGAACTGTTTTAGAAATATCATTATAACAGCCATTTTGATTATACATTGTTAGTTTTACAACCGAATCTCCTGAATTTGAAAATGTATGATTAATTTGTGCTAATGATGTAGGATAAGGATTTCCTCCAATTTCCCAAATATAAGGATTTCCAGTACAAGCAGCAGGTACACCAACGAAATTTACTATTTCATTTCTGGAACATTGATTATCATTAAAAGTAAAATCAGGTTTTGGATTTGGTTTAACAATAACCACATCAGTGTATGTACTCGAAACTAATGGTAGTGTTAAATCATAAGGGCAATTTGCATAGGCTGTTAATGTAATTGTTTTTGGGCCTGGGGTATTGTAATAATGACATGGTGGATTGGGTGAATTTGAAGTATTAGGAGGACTAAGTGGATCTCCAAAATTCCAATCATAACTAGTTGCACCTAATGAAGTGTTTGTAAATTGAACACATTCATTATCTGCACATATAGAAGTTTTATTTTTAGTAAATCCGGCACTTATAGTATTTACATCCACTTTTAAACATTTAAAAATAATATCTTTCCCACAATCATTAACTGCAGCTACTCTAATATTATAAAAAATAGGAAAATTTGTAATATTATTATAAGCTGGGCTAATAACATTTATAATTCCAGAAGGAGAAGTAGGATAAAAAATATAATTATAATTTGATCCATTATTTCCCCAACATACAGTTATACTATCTGGATTTCCTGAGTAACTAATATGTAATTGTAAAGTTTGTGTTGGGCATATTATATTACAATTAGTAGTTGGATTAAAAGTTCCTGTAATAACAGCACTATCAATTGAAGGTAAGGGGTTAACAGTAATTGTAAATATCTTTGGAATACCTGAACAAGTTACTCCTGCATTTGTATATTTAGGTGTCACTGTAATTGTTGCTACAACTGGAGTTGTACCTGTGTTGGTTGCTGTAAATGAAACAATATTGCCAGAACCGCTAGCTGTTAATCCTATGGATGTATTATTATTTGTCCAATCATACGAAGTTCCTGTCCCCGTAAAACTAATTAGTACTGTTGCATCTCCTTTACAATACACCAAATTTGATGGCTGATTCACTGTTGGCGTTGGGTTTATTGTTATTGTAAAAGTCTTTGGAATACCTGAACAAGTTACTCCTGCATTTGTATATTTAGGTGTTACTGTTATTGTTGCCACAACTGGAGTTGTACCTGTGTTGGTTGCTGTAAATGAACCAATATTGCCAGAACCGCTTGCAGCTAATCCTATAGAAATATTATCATTTGTCCAGTCATAAAATGTACCTGTCCCTGTAAAACTAATTATTGCTGTTGCATCTCCTTTACAATATACCAAATTTGATGGCTGATTTACTGTTGGCGTTGGGTTTAATGTTATTGTAAAAGTCTTTGGAATACCTGAACAAGTTTTACCGCCAAATGTATACTTAGGTGTTACTGTTATTGTTGCCACAACTGGAGTTGTACCTGTGTTGGTTGCTGTAAATGAAACAATATTGCCCGAACCGCTAGCTGTTAATCCTATGGAAGTGTTAATATTAGTCCAATCATACGAAGTTCCTGTACCAGTAAAACTAATTAGTGTGGTTGCATCTCCATTACAATATACCAAATTTGATGGCTGATTCACTGTTGGCGTTGGATTTACTGTTATTGTAAAAGTCTTTGGAATACCTGAACAAGTTACTCCTGCATTTGTATATTTAGGTGTTACTGTTATTGTTGCCACAACTGGAGTTGTACCTGTGTTAGTTGCTGTAAATGAACCAATATTGCCAGAACCGCTTGCTGCTAACCCTATAGATATATTATCATTTGTCCAATCATACGAAGTTCCTGTACCTGTAAAACTAATTAGTG
>CAIWDQ010000041.1 GCA_903911455.1 uncultured bacterium | reverse complement strand
GGTAATTTAAAAGGATATGTTCCTTTGTTATATATTTATTTTGATAAGAATTCAAGACCTAAAAATTAAAACCGGAATCCAAGGTAATTCCTATATATATATATTGTATAAAATAAAAAGAACAGAATCTTTGATTTGGTATTGAATTATTCTGTAAATTATTGTACTTTTGCACTGTGAAAAATATTAGAAATTTTTGCATAATAGCGCATATAGATCATGGCAAAAGTACACTTGCCGATAGATTACTTGAGTTTACTCATACAGTATCTGCACGAGATCTTCAGGCACAAGTGCTTGATGATATGGACCTGGAACGTGAACGAGGCATAACTATAAAGAGTCATGCCATTCAGATGGAGTTTGAATATAATGATGAGGTTTATGTTTTAAATCTTATTGATACTCCCGGTCATGTAGACTTCTCGTACGAAGTATCCCGTTCAATAGCTGCCTGCGAAGGTGCATTGCTTATCGTAGATGCTACTCAGGGTATTCAAGCACAGACTATCTCTAACCTTTATCTTGCTCTGGATCATGATCTGGAAATAATACCTGTACTTAATAAAATGGACCTTGATAATGCCATGCCCGAAGAGGTAAAAGATCAAATCGTTGATCTTATAGGCTGCGACAGGGAAGATATTATTGAAGCTAGTGGTAAAACAGGCATGGGAGTTATGGATATTTTAGATGCCGTAATCAAAAGGATACCCGCACCTAAAGGAGATATAAAAGCTCCATTACAAGCATTAATATTTGACTCTGTTTTTAATCAGTTCAGAGGGATTATATCTTATTTCCGTATATTTAACGGAACTATTCGTAAGAATGATTTTGTGAAGTTTGTAAATACCGGTAAGGAATATTATGTTGATGAAATAGGTGTACTGAAATTAAAACAAGAGCCAAGAGATGTATTGTATGCAGGAGATGTAGGCTATATTATTTCAGGTATAAAAACTTCAAAAGAAGTTAAATGTGGTGATACTATTACCCATAAAGATAAACCTTGCGAAACTGCTATTGATGGTTTCTCTGATGTTAAACCAATGGTTTTCGCAGGAGTTTATCCAACTGATGCTGATGATTACGAAGAATTAAGAAATTCTATAGAAAAGCTTCAACTTAATGATGCTTCACTTACTTTTGAACCAGAATCTTCAGCTGCATTAGGTTTTGGTTTTAGATGCGGTTTCTTAGGATTACTGCATATGGAAATCATTCAGGAACGTCTGGACAGAGAGTTTGATATGGATGTTATTGCTACTGTTCCTAACGTATCTTATAAAGTTAAAACTACAAAGGGAGAAATGCTTGAAGTTCATAATCCATCAGGACTTCCTCCTCTTAATTATATTGATCATATTGAAGAACCTTATATCAATGCTAATATTATCACCAAATCAGAATACGTAGGTGGTATCATGACTTTGTGTATTGATAAAAGAGGTATATTAAAGAATCAAGTTTATCTAACTTCAGATAGAATTGAAATTACTTTTGAGATGCCTTTAGGCGAAATTGTAATTGATTTCTATGATAAATTAAAGAGTATCTCTAAAGGATATGCTTCTTTTGATTATTACCAGTCAGGCTACAAACCAGCTAAACTTGTTCGTCTTGAAATTCTTTTAAATGGTGAATCTGTAGATGCTTTATCAACATTAATTCATCAGGATAACGCTTATAATTTTGGTAAAAGGATTTGCGAGAAGCTTAAGGAACTTATACCACGTCAACAATTTGATATTGCTATTCAGGCAGCAATTGGAGCCAAGATAATATCAAGAGAAACTATTAAAGCTGTTCGTAAAGACGTAACTGCTAAATGTTATGGTGGTGATATTACCCGTAAACGTAAGTTACTTGAAAAACAAAAGAAGGGCAAGAAACGTATGCGTCAGATAGGTAATGTAGAAGTACCACAAACTGCTTTCTTAGCAGTACTTAAACTAGATTAATCAAATCTTAGAGTTCTAAAAATAAATAAGGAGGTTGTCTTAAAAAGGCAGCCTCTTTTATTTTCTACCACATTCTAATCATAAATATAAACCTGATTAGTATAAGTTAAATTTAGCTTTTTATTAGAATAATTTAGATGAGCAGTACAAAAGTCCTTATTAAATTTAAACGTTTCGAAACTTATTCCATTTATAATAATAATGACTTCCATATTTTTTGTTTTAGGAACACTAATATTACCGGCATGTGCAGTTGACTCTTCAGAG
>CAIWDQ010000040.1 GCA_903911455.1 uncultured bacterium | reverse complement strand
CCTTACTTTTGCATCCTATTTTTCTGAAACAATTACAAAAGGAGGAAATAAGAAAGGGCTTACAGATTCAATTATTGATCCGATTAATTGTAATAACGGTGATCCGAAAATCATTCTTTATTCGGGAGCTTATAAAACAAAACCGAATGATTGGTCAGCTACTGATTTTAATAATCTTAATAATCAAAGCTTAGTAATAAAAATCCTTTTTGGAAAATCTTCTTTCTTATTTACCGGTGATCTTGAAACAAAAGGCATTGAAACAATACTTGAAGAATATGCAGGTACGAATGCTTTAAAAGCTGATGTTTTAATGGTTGGTCACCACGGTGCCGCTAATGCAACAACAGAAGATTACTTAAATGCTGTGACTGTAAATACCACTCAAACTGACCCCCCTTCGCCATTTCAAATTGACCCCCTAAAAACAGATGTTACATTTCGCTATAATTGGGTCTAAAAAGGATGCAAAGAACTTGTTGTAATTGTTGGACAAAAGTAATATTAAATGAATGTCCTTTTGTTTTTTAAATAATTGTTGTTGTTTTTAGTTTTCTTAAGGATTCTCCTAATAGTTCTACTCTTATAGATTGATGCACTAATCTATCGAGTATAGCATCTGCCACTGTTTGTTCGCCAATGACATCGTACCAGTTTTTAACTGGCACTTGCGATGCAATAATAGTAGAACGTTTACTGTGTCTATCTTCTACCATATCCATTAACATTGCTCTTCCTGTTGCATCAAAAGCTTGTATGCCAAAGTCATCCAAGATAAGCAAGTCTTGTTTTTCAATTCTGGCTAATTCTTTAAGATGCGAACCATCGGCTTTAGCCATTTTCAAACTAGATAGTAGTTTTGCTGTGCTGGCATAAAATACTTTATAACCCAATAAACAAGCCTGATAACCTATTGCAGAAGCTAGATAACTTTTGCCAGTACCTGTGCTACCTGTTATAAAAACATCTTGCCCTGTTGTAATAAAATCACACGCAAAAAGTCGGTCAAGTTGATTTTTATCTAAGCCTCTGTTAGGGCTATAATCCAAGCAAGACCTATCTGCTGTGTATCTAAACTTAGCTGTTTTAATACTTCTTTGTACGCTTCGATGTTTTCTATCATCCCATTCACTTTGCACCAAGTATTGCACCATTTCATCATTGGTAAAAGCAATTGGTGGTGGCTGTTCCAGGCAAGATTTAAAGGCTGTTTGCATTCCATACAAACGTAATTGTCCCATTTTTTCTACTGTTGTTGTGTTCATTTTTTTTATTTTTTTTTGATAAAATACAGATATTGACGATATGTTATTCGTAATAATCTTGTCCTCTAATGTTATCGTGTGAAGGCATAGATGGATTAGGCATATCATCTTCAAAAGCAATAAAATCAGCTTTAGAACGAAGTATCTGGTCGATGATACCATAATTATACAAACTATAACTATCGGCTCTTTTGCAAGCATTAATGAGTCTTTGATTACCCACTCGTTTGGCAAGGTTCAATACACCTGAACAGGATTTATAACTTTGTTCAGGATACATTTCTCTTGCTAATATTTTACCAATATAATTGGCTACAACCTCATCTATGGCTGTAGCTATTGCCATAAATTTTTGTGGATTCCATTCTGATAAATATTGATGTTGAGAAGCTAAATGTTCTTGAACCGTAATGTATTTATGCCCTTTACCATAAAACCTATCGTGTACTGCTACCACTTCAGTATCATCATAAACTGATAAGGTTTTTGTGCTGTACTTTATTTTCAAACGTTTTCCTATTAGTTTAAAAGGCACACTGTAGTAACGTTTATCTGTACTGAGCAATACGTGCCCATATTTATTTACAGTAGATAACTGTGTTGTCATTAACTCAAAACGATAAGGATTTAATGGCTGTAAAGTTTGCTTTTCAAACTCTTCAAACTGTTGTCTTCTGCTATAGGGTTGTCCTGTAAGTAACTTGTTGTTATGCAGTTCCAATAGCAGTAAAATAGCATTGTTTAGTGCTTCTATACTATGATAAACCTGTTGGTCGATGGTAGAAAAGATAGTCGTATAAATAATCTTTACAGCACCTTCTACCAATGCTTTATCTTTAGGTTTGTATGTTCTTGTAGGAAAACCAAATGTGTGATAATGCTCGGCAAAAGCAGCAAAATTATCATTGAGTTTGGATTCATATTTACTAGCTTTGGTAACTGCCGACCTTAAATTATCTGGTACAATAGCAAGGGGAACACCTCCATAAAAATGCAATGCCTGCTCGCAACCCATAATAAAATCTTCTTTTTGTTGCGATGCCATTGCCATTACAAACGTAAGTTGGCTACAGCCCAATATGGCTACAAATACCTCTACATCCTGGAGCTCTCCTGTTTGCTTATCCACTACCTGTAATTTCTTGCCTGTATAATCTACAAACATTTTATCGCCTGCTTTGTGTTCCATCCTCATAGAGGGCTTAGCTGCACTCACAAACATATTTAGCTTTTGTAAAAATGCAGAATGCTTATAGCCATCAGGGCACAGTGTGATATACTTTTGATAGACCATCCCTTTGGTAACACCTCGCTTCTTGAGCATAGTCGCCAGCAATGGAAGCTTTGACGCTACATCTATTGCTCGTTTATCAGCTATTTTAATCGTTTCCTTTACCAAAAAAACCTTAGACAAATGAGCATCACTCATCTTATCTAATTGTTCAATACTTATTCGTAATTGAGCATAACGATATAAATATTTTTTAACCGTATTGCGTGCTACTCCTGTGGACTGGCTGATATACTTAGTACCCCTACCTGTTGCATAAAGGCGTACTATCTGACGTATTGTAATCATATCAATGGTTTTGTTGGACATAATCTAATGGAAATTATTAGTGAACTAATAATCTCACGCTTTTTGTCTACAAAAACAACTTAACTTATTACAGCCTTTTAGGGGGTCAATTTGAAATGGCGAAGGGGGGTCAATTTGCTGTGGCGAAGGGGGACTAGTTTGAAGTGGTATTAGGGGGTCAATTTCAATGGATTTTCCAAAATAAGGGCAATTACCTTTCTGCAATATACAATTTGAAAGGAGGCATTGAAAGTGACATTAATAAGAGGCTTGAATATTACAAAAAAGGAATATCTATATGTAAAGATGAGTTTTATAAAAGGATATTGTTGTACAATGCAGCAAGTATTTCTTTAGATAATAATCAAGTAGATTCTGCTTTAATCTATGCTCAAAAATCTAACGAAATTGCCATAAAATACCATGATACCTTATCGGTTTATATGCCAAATATATTTGG
>CAIWDQ010000039.1 GCA_903911455.1 uncultured bacterium | reverse complement strand
CATAAAGAAAACTTCATGCCTGATAAAAATATGATTGTAGTTTTTTAATATAAATAGAATCTTTTCCAATTCTTAGAAACCTTTTTTCGAAAAACAAACTTTAGTAGAAATATTTCAATTCCACATAATCAAACATATTTAAAAAATAATATTAATATAAAGTCCAACTAATAGCCTAAAAAGCTAAGTTTCTAAAAGCCTTTTGTCTTTCAACTGCAAGGCACTCTCTTCCCAAAATTTAAAGCAACTCTTTAACAGCTTTAATAATGCCTGCCTTATCGTAGCCACATTCTGCATGCAATTCATCAACAGAGCCTTGCTCAATAAAACGGTCGGGGATCCCAAGTCTTCTGATGGTAGCTTTATAGTCGTTGTCGGAAGCAAATTCCATAACAGCGCTACCCAATCCGCCAAGGATAGTTCCATCTTCAATGGTAATTACCTTAGTGTGGGTCTTAAATATTTTGTGAAGTAAATCTTCGTCAATAGGTTTGAGGAAACGTATATTATAAAGTGCAACATCTATGCCTTCGGCAGCCAGAGTATCACACACAAGCTTAGCAGTATTGCCGATATGACCGATAGAAATTATTGCAACATCTTTACCCTCTTTAAGAATTTCGCCTTTCCCGATTGGCATTTGCTCAAACGGAACCTTCCAGTCGGGTATCACACCGCGACCTCGCGGATATCGGATAACGAAAGTCCCCATATTATCTAATTGAGCGGTAAACATCATATTACGAAGCTCAATCTCGTTAAGAGGTGAGGCAATTGTTAAGTTCGGGATGCTCCTGAAATACGCAAGATCATATGCCCCGTGATGGGTTGCACCATCTTCACCCACAATACCACCTCTGTCAAGGCAAAATACCACATTTAGTTTTTGAAGTGCTACATCATGTATCACCTGGTCGTAAGCTCGTTGCATAAACGACGAATAAATATTGCAGAAAGGGATCATCCCCTGCACAGCCATCCCTGCTGAAAAAGTTACGGCATGCTGTTCGGCAATACCAACGTCAAATGCACGGTCGGGCATCTTCTCCATCATCAGATTAAGAGAACATCCTGTTGGCATGGCAGGAGTTACGCCTATAATCTTATCATTTCTATCGGCAAGCTCAATAATTGTTCTGCCAAATACAGTCTGGTACTTCGGTGCAAGCTTATCTTTGCAAGATGACTCAATAATTTCACCCGTTTTCCTGTCAAATGCTCCCGGAGCATGATATTTTATAGGATCAAGTTCGGCCTTTTCAAGACCTTTACCCTTAGTGGTTATCACATGCAATAGCTTAGGACCCGGAATACTCTTAAGATGCTGCAAAACATTGACAAAGTTTTCAACATCATGACCATCAATAGGGCCGAAGTATCGGAAATTTAAAGATTCAAAGAAATTACTCTGCGTTACCAGCGTAGTTTTAACAGCTCTACCAAGCTGGCGAACGAATGCTCTTGAATTTTCGCCGTAAGGACTACCACCACCCATAAATTTCCATATCTTGTCTTTCAAACGATTGTAAGACCTGGAGGTAGTGATGCGCGTCAGATATTCACTAAGCGCACCTACATTCTTATCAATGGCAATGCCGTTATCATTAAGGATAACGAGTAGATTTGTCTTGGAAACGCCGGCGTGATTAAGAGCTTCAAAAGCCATGCCGGCAGTCATTGATCCATCACCAATTACAGCTATATGCTGGCGGTGGGTCTCATTTTTGAGAGCAGAGGCAACTGCCATCCCTAAGGCGGCAGATATAGATGTAGATGAGTGTCCTACACCGAAAGCATCGTACTCACTTTCGCTCATCTTAGGGAAACCGCTGATGCCTTTATAGGTTCTTAAAGTCTGGAACACATCCTTGCGTCCGGTAAGTATCTTATGCGCATAAGCCTGATGTCCCACGTCCCAGATGAGCTTATCATCGGGCGTATTGAACACATAATGCAGAGCAACTGCCATTTCCACAGTTCCCAGACTAGCTCCCAGATGTCCGGGATTATGAGAAATAACATCAATGATGAATCTGCGCAACTCCTTGCAAAGAGTTGGTAATTCATCTGCCTTCAGTTTTTTAAGGTCAGAAGGATAATTTATTTCAGATAGAAGTTTTCCCGGTTCAGCAACCATGTTTTGATTTTAAAAATAGCGTGCAAAAGTACAAATAATTTTGATTGCATTTTAAACGAAGTATAAACTTGTTTAAGTATTATAAGCAGCTATTATTTTTTATAAAAAATGATACAATTTAGTAATAATATTAATAAAAGTTGTAGCTGTCGCAACTAAATCAGAATACAATTAAAATATTATTGCCACATTGGCTGCATAAAATAAAGGTCAGTTCCATCAAGGTCGTTGAAATAAACGAAATTCCCCGACTTCCCTGTTTCAAACTTATGCTCAATCTCATTTTTTGATAACAATTCTTTTGCAGAGTTGATTTCATCTATCATCATCCCGATAGAAATTGAACCTGAACTTAATTCGGTTTTAGTTGTAGGATGCAATCCTATTGTCAAACCCTCAACACTAAGCATCGCGTAATGGTTATCCCAACGATTTTTGATGGTAAAACCTATATTTTGGTAGAACTTTATTGCCAAATCCATATCTTTTACCATAATCGTGACATTAGTTCCTTTTATATCAATCATATTTGAAGTTGTTTTAAATTTATTTTGAATATTATTAATGAAAATTGACTTATTTTTTCCATCGTTCCAAACCAGGAATGTTTAAAGTGAACAAACCAGCTATAAATCCTGGAAACCCGAACTCTTTCAGCTTATCTTTAACTAGGACTTTCATTTCCTCCATCGTCATATCGGGCTTAGTGAAAGCTCCATTTTCATAACAATAAGAACAAAATTTATTATTTTTAGTTCCATCAGCATTCGTACCACCACCTTTTTCATCCTTTTTCATCGGCATTCCACACGATTGACAATTTTTATAAATCTTTTCCATTATGTTTTTATGTTTTTATTGAATAAATGAATACTATTAAGACTGCAAAAATACACATTCTTTTTCGGTTTAATAATTCTTCTTACAATTAAGTTTGCTACTTTTGTAAACGGATATACTTACTTAATAATATCAAAAAAAATATGACTTCAGGCAATCAACTCCCTCAGTTTCATGTAATGGTTAAGCCCTTTGGCTCTACCTGTAATTTAGATTGCAGTTATTGTTACTACCTAAGTAAAGAAAATTTTATATATGATAAGCCCGGTAAGATATCCGATGAGGTGCTTGAGCGCTTTATAAAACAATATATTGAAGGGCATGGAGCCGGTAATGTTATTTTTTCGTGGCAGGGTGGCGAACCTACTTTATTAGGTATTGATTTTTTTGAAAAAGTGTTAAAGTTTCAGGAAAAATGGAGCACTCCCAATATAAAGTGCGACAACGATCTTCAAACCAATGGCACATTGCTTAACGATGATTGGTGTAAGTTCTTAAAGAAAAACAATTTTCTTGTCGGATTAAGTATAGATGGGCCTCAGCATCTGCATGATTTCTACAGATGCTATTCAAATGATGAGGGTTCGTTTGATAAAGTAATGAATGCAGCCAATCTTCTAAATAAATATGGAGTTGAATTTAACACCCTCACCACCGTTAACAGAGAAAATGCAAAACACCCTTTGGCTGTCTATCGTTTCCTCCGCGACAAGGTTAAATCCAAACGTATGCAGTTTATTCCGGTGGCTAACCCCAATGATTTTAACCAAAAGTCGGCACAATACCTTTCCCCTTCGGCGCTTCCGCTTATGGGTAGCAAGCAGGCAAAGCCCGGTTTTAATGATTCTATTGCCACCGACTGGTCAGTTGACCCCGATGAATTCGGTAATTTCCTTTGCAGGATCTTTGATGAATGGTATAAGCATGATATTGGCAACACCTGGGTCTACACCTTTGAATCTGCTGTATATACTGCCGTGGGTTTAGACAATCCTGTATGCGTTTTCAAGCCCGATTGTCCGTTTTGTCTGGTGATGGAGCACGATGGCAGTATTTTTTCCTGCGATCATTATGTATATCCCGAATATAAGCTTGGTAATATTATGGATAACCATTTAACGCGATCTGTTTATTCGCTTCCGCAATTAAATTTCAGTACTAAGAAAAAAAACACTCTTACTAATTATTGTAAGCAATGCCCCGTGCTTGAATTTTGCAATGGTGAATGCCCCAAGAACCGTTTTATCTCATCCCCCGATGGCGAACCCGGGCATAACTATCTGTGCAGTGGCTACCGTAAGTTCTTTCAGTATATAAAGCCAAGGATAACAATGATGGCCGAAGATATAAAAAAGAATATGAAGCTGTAATATAAGTATGATTTTTATATTTATAACCGAAGTCAGGGTTTAAATATAAAAGAGATGAAGGATAATTTCTTTTCAAATGAATTATAATCGTCATAAATTGCTGTCTTACACCCTCTCCTTTTAGGAGAGGGCTGGGGTGAGGTCGTTTATAACCGGAGACAAGGTTTAAATATAAAAGAGAAGAAGATATGCAACAACTTTTAATCGTAACTTTGACTCTATTTGTGTGAAATATCAGCATCTAAGTAATATGACATTCTGCTATTTTGATTGTAGTTATAAAATATTAACTAAATATTAACAAAAGAAGTAGTCTTATATGTTCAAATAATTAAAATTTGTAGTACTTTTGCATTGGACTTTACCTTCGGTAAGGAAAATACAAAGGTTTTAAACGTTGAACCCGAATCAACGTTTTTTATTATATTTTTTATTACTTTTGCAAAACTTTTTCTTATATATTTTGTTGCCTAACTTTAGTAATTATCAAAACAATGAATGATGAGTATAATTGAAAAGAAAATCTTAAATTCAATTATCTTTTTTGCATCCAAATCACAATCTGGAACAATCAACCGCCTAAAGCTTATGAAGCTTTTATGGTTGGCTGATAGAATTCATCTTAATAGATTTGGTAGATTAATTCTAAGAGATAATTATAATGCATTACCTAATGGTCCTGTCCCATCTAAAACAATGGATGTTTCTAAACAAACTGTTGAAAACGCATTTGATGTTAAAGATTATCATATTGTAGTTAAAGGAGACTTTGACTCAAAATATTTTTCAAAATCGGATATAGACGTAATGGAACAAGTTTGGGAAAAGTATGGTAAAATGAATCAATATGAATTAAGAGATTTCTCTCATAAATTTCCTGAATGGATGCGTTATGAAAAGGAATTAAATAGTAAATATTTACCTAATAGTTATCCGATAATTATTGATGATTTCTTTTCCTCCCCTTCTAATGATTTAGATTACCAATATAATGCTGAAGAAAGTGATAAATCAAAACTTAATTTTCACTCTTATACTTCAATACTCTCAAACCTATCTGAATAATGATTCAATTACCCCCAAACTTTGTAATTGAATCAACGCTTACTGTTGGGGCAATTTACAAATTTGTGGCTCCTGAACTAATAAATACAAAAATCCCTCATCATTTTATTGTTGTGGCTATAGATGGGCTAGATATATATCTAGTTTTATGTACTTCACAAGGAGAAAATAAAGAATCTTATTTCCTACGTAATAATCTGGATTTATCTGAATTAATTTATATAAAGCCGGATGTTAAAAATGGGTTTACTACTAAAACATATGTAAATTGCAATGATTACTATCATATTAATAAAACTTCATTAATTAATAAATTGCAAAAGGGGACTCTTTCATTTACGGGTACTTTATCTTTAAATCACTATATACAAATTAAGACAGGAATAATAAGTAGCTATACAAATGACTTACCTCACGAGTTATTAATACATCCTGAAGAATAATTATTGAAATCCATATTTATTTGTTTTTGTTTTGGCTAAAGCCAATTAATCAATTTATTTATTTATCCACGCCCTAAAGGACGTGGCAATTAAAATAAAAAACTTTATCTTATTTTATCTTTTTAAAAATTGTTATCTCTATAACTCTGTTCTTTGTAGTTGTGTTTTAAATCAAACCTATAATCATCTAATAATATATTAAAATCATCTATAAATTTTGGCAACTCAATATAATGAAATTCAACTTTGTTCTTCAAGTCATTTTGTTTTTGATAATATCCGAACAAAAGAGGATCTTTTATTTGACTTCTAGCCCAAGTTATTTCTGAATTGACAAAAGAATGTTTTATTGCATTTCCTATAGAGTTTATTGTTTCTAAAGTTGCAATATGTTTATCAAATAATTTATATTTAATATTGTTGTTCGTCTCCAAATATCTACCAATAGAATCTATTTCAATTTTCTTTGGCCAATTCCCATCAGGTTTATTATATTCTAAAATGTAATATAGACTAATCATTTCATCCATTATTATTTTAATTTCTGTAGAGAATCTTAATACTCTATGTAAAATCTTAAGATTTATATTATTATCATATTGATGATTTTTTCTTAAATCAACATATTCTTGATTTAAGTCATATAATTCCTTAATTGTATCGTTTGTATATTGTAATCTATACATTAAGAATATATATTTTTCTCCAAGATGACCAAACGGTGATTTAAGTGGAATTATTGGAACTTCTTCATTGTATAGTGTGTAATCATCTATTGTAAATCCTCTAATACTTTTCATAGCATTTTAATTATTTAGGGTTGTCAAATATAAAAGTATTTGAATCTTTAATGAAATTATATGTTAATGCTACTGAATCAAATCTAAGTTTCTTTTTATTTAAGAATACCATTGATAGAGAAATATTATTGTTCTTTATATGATTTAATAGTTTTATTTTAAGCTCTTGATCATTTTCTTTATTTAAATCAACAACTACTTGATTTCGGTTATTTAGCATTTTATTATCATAATTAAAGAAAAAATATCCAAGTGTGACATTTTCAATAGCATTTTCGGGTAAATATAATTTTCTATTCTGTTTTTTTAGATCCATCTCTCTTCCATAATGTTGAAATGGTATATACATTTTATCTATACCTCTTCCAATAAAACGCCATTCTTCTTCAGTACTCCAATATTTAGATTTAATACTAATTAACCAAAGAACAAGCGCATTAAAATTTTTATTTTCATAAGTTAATTTTTCTAAAGTATCAATATAATCAACTTTAAATGGACCCATTGCAATTTGTTTAACTGATTCACTTTTAAATGTTATAGAAAATCCACGATGATTATTTGTATAATTTGCCCATAGACTTGGATTTTGATTTTTAGCATCAGTCATTGAAATAATCCCAGTACCTTCAAATATAAAATCATAAAACATTTCAATAAACATATCTTTATTTACTCCATTATTACCCAAAATATAATCTCTATTAATATAAACAGGAAGCCTCGCTTCAACAAAATCAATATCCTTTTCATTAATATTAGATGTGTCAATAAGTTTTGAATAACTATCAAATGGATCATTTAATTCTTTTGGATGAGCTGCATATATATAATTATTCAAAAAAGCATCAACATTAAAATCTGTAAGGCTATAGTATTTAGTTAAGAAGTTAGGAATTTTATCTTGAATATTATCTTTGTTCTCTATTCTAAACATTGTAGATAAATCACCATTATATTCCCAAATATAAGTACGATCATGATAATCTATTTTTTGTGGTTTCACTTTCATTATTTTTATTATTTCTGATTTATATCCATTTTTGAATACTTTTTAATTGCTTTTATAAGCATATAAATAGCACGACCTGTAATTTTAGCAAGTTTATATAAATATCTCCCAATTATTAATACAAATAAAGAAATATAAAAAGCTAATAAAGTCTTTCCTTTGATATCTTCTTTAAAAATTGTCATACTATGTTTATATTCTGTGTTAATAACAACATTACTATCTACTATAACTGTCAAATGTTCTTCTTTTTTTAATTCAGGAAAAAATTCAGGAAACTTAGTATTTAACTCATCTGT
>CAIWDQ010000038.1 GCA_903911455.1 uncultured bacterium | reverse complement strand
TTATTGAATCTATAAATAGTATGTTTTGGTAGCATAAAAAAACAATGTGTAAAATAGAGTTTGTCGTGTGATTAATCGAGAAAACCATGTGATTAATTGAGTAAACCATGTGGTTAATTGAAAAAACCATGTGGTTAATCGAGTAAACCATGTGATTAATCGAGTAAACCATGTGATTAATCGAGTAAACCATGTGGTTAATTGAGTAAACCATGTGTAAAACTCCCTATTCCACACGATTTTTAAGAACAATCTAATGCTTGTTAAACTCATGCTAAATATTATATCATAAATACATCAGAATTTATTCCAATTTTCTCGTCCTTGATTAGTTGATTGGAAGGGCTGTTCACTATCAGAAATCGAATCGTACGATCATTGTTAAAATTATTTGATGTTATTAAATTGCACATTTTTTTCAATTAATAAGTTTTAAATTAATTGATTCTATTTTATAACTTATCAGGAACCATTATCGAACGTTTATTGTATTTATGTTCTAAAGTATTTTTAAACACTTCATTTATTTGAGATAATGGAAACAATTGTATGAATTGTTTTATTTTAAGTTTATCTAAAGCAATTAAATCTAAAACTGCCGGATAAAGTTCAGGTTTACAACCCCAGGTACCTATTAGTTTAGCATCAAAAGCCATAAGATTACTTAACCTAACTTCTGTTTTATCCATTGTAAAACCAACAATTGATAAAGTAGAAGTAAAAGTCAGTAAATTAAAAGCCATTTCCTGTCCGGCTTTTGTCCCTGACATTTCAAATATCTTCCATCCATATCTAGAAACACCTAAGCTTTTTGAAATCTCAACAACACTTCCTTTAATTGTTTTAAAATCTAAGCCTTTAATATTTAAAGTTGCATCAACTCCATTTTCTTTAACTACATTAAGTTTTTCGTCGTCAAGATCAATTGCCAGAACTTTAGCTCCTTTTATTTTTGCAATCAGTGCGGCATAAACTCCAACTCCTCCAACACCTATAACTATTGCAAAATCTCCTGATTCTAATTCTGATTTTTCAATTACCTGATAAGGTGTAGAAATTGCATCAGCAATAACTGATAATTCTTTTAAATCATAATTTACGAGAACACTCTCAGGCACATGGCATAAGTACTTCGAAGGAACTTTGATATGTGAAGCAAAGCCTCCATCAAAATCATTGCCGGGCATTAATTGATTTTGACACATATTACCTCTTCCTTTTTTACATAGCTCACATTCTCCACATGGTAAGACTGCGGGGATAATAACTTTCTTTCCAATCCATTCTTTATCGCCTGCTACAACTTCACCACTAATCTCATGACCAAGTGTTAACGGGAGTTCTTTCTTAGTTTTAACACCGAATTTCCAGAAACTTAAATCTGTATGGCAAACACCACAACCAGCTATTTTAACTAAGACTTCATCTTTTTGCAGATCCGGGAAATCACTTTCAACAAGTTTAAAATCTGCACCTGTTTCAACCATTTTCCAAGAAAACATTTTACTTTCCATAAACAAAATTTTAATTAAATTAATAGTTTCAAATTATTCATCATTCAAAGCATTCTTATGAGTAATCGCTCTTACCAGATTAGTAAAAGTCAGATTTAAAGGAGTTTTTATATAATGCTTTCTGCCATATTCAACTATTTTACCATTCATATAATCAATCTCAGTTTGACGCTTATTAATAAGATCGACAGCTAATGAAGGCATGTGATTTCCTGCATTTTTTAAATATCGTATACATAATTTCACAAAATTATCAGGCAATTTAATTTCTTCAGCTTTTGCCACTGCTTGTGCTTCATATATTATTTGTTCAACTATTTCTAATGTATCTGGATGATCCATAGCTTCTTTCATTGTAAGTCTGGAAATTGCACAAAGTGGACTAAGTGCAGCATTTAAAATAGTCTTTTCCCAAATCTTTTCAACAACCACAAATGAATTAACCTGCTCAGTTATTAAGCCCGTTAGATTTAATTTATCTGCCAACCATTTGGCAACTTCAGGATGAGAATCGTCAACTGAAGCTACATAATTAGGAGTATTAAAAAAGTTAATTGCCGTAACATTAGGGGCATGTAAATTTCCTGCAAAATTTACAACCATTCTGAAAATCTTAGATTCATTAAAATGAGTAATATATTTTCTTCTCACATCAATACCATTTTGAGCACTTAATAGATATAGATCTTTTTTTGATGATCCTATTTGATCTAAAATATGATCTACATGATAAGCTTTAACTGCACAAATAAGAATGTCTA
>CAIWDQ010000037.1 GCA_903911455.1 uncultured bacterium | reverse complement strand
CCTGACTTCGGTTATAAATATAAAAATCATTATCACAAAAATTAAAAAACCTATTATACCTGACAGGAGGGAAAACCTGTCAGGAAAATAAATGCACATTCTTCTTTTCAATAATATTTAAACCCTGTCTTCGGTTATAAATATTAATATTATCATCATAAAAATAAAGAAACTAACAGGAGAGAAATCTGTTAGGTTGAATAAATGCACATTCTTCTTTTCATTAATATTTAAACCCGAGTTTTGGTTATAAATATTAATATTATCATCATCATCATAAAAAAGAAAAAAGATTATCCGGTAAGCGGATTGAAACCGCTAACCGGAAAAGAGATTGCTTCGCTACGCTCGCAATGACGACGTGATTATAATGACGGTTTGTGTAAAAAACAACATTCATTAAACAAATTAGCCTTTATCTAGTTTATATTAAGTTATCTTAAATGAGAATTGCGATGCAAGAAAAATATGTTTTAAAGAACCATGTGAGGATAGTGACGGCCGCTTCGTTGTTTGATGGCCACGATGCTGCTATTAATATTATGCGTAGGATTATTCAGGGCACTGGTGCTGAGGTTATTCATCTTGGGCATAATAAGTCGGTGCGGGAGATTGTGGATTGCGCTATTCAGGAGGATGCTCAGAGTATTGCGATTACATCGTATCAAGGCGGACATATTGAGTTCTTTAAGTATATTTATGATATGCTTAAGGAAGCAGGCTGCGAACATATTAAGATTTTTGGTGGTGGCGGCGGTGTGATACTTCCCGAGGAAAGGGATGAGCTTCATGCTTACGGTATTGCACGTATTTATTCGCCTGATGATGGCAGGATGATGGGTTTGCAGGGTATGATTAATGATATGCTTGAGAAATCGGATTATCCGACGGGTGTAAGGACTGCTGCTGACATAAATAAGATTGAAAACAAAGACCAGAACGAGATTGCTCAGCTTATTTCTACTGCTGAAAATAATCCGGAACTTATTAAAGACACTTTAAATACTTTGGCTGAGAAAGCTAAGGATAAGCACATTCCTGTATTAGGTATTACAGGTACAGGTGGTGCAGGTAAATCTTCGTTGGTTGATGAAATAGTAAGAAGATTCCTTATGGATTTTACCGAAAAGACTATTGCAATTGTTTCCGTTGACCCTTCTAAACGTAAGACAGGCGGTGCTTTGCTTGGCGACAGGATTCGTATGAATGCCATTAATGAACCTAGAGTTTATATGCGTTCGCTGGCTACTCGTCAGTCTAATCTGGCGATGTCGAAGTATGTGAAAGATGCTGTAAATATATTGAAGGTTGCAGGATATGATTTGATAATCCTTGAGACTTCAGGGATAGGGCAATCGGATACTGAAATCGTTGACCACAGCGATTTGTCAATGTATGTGATGACTCCTGATTATGGTGCAGCAAGTCAGTTGGAGAAGATTGATATGCTTGACTTTGCTGATATAGTTGCTTTGAATAAGTTTGATAAAAGAGGCGCTATAGATGGCTTAAGGGATGTTAAGAAACAATATCAACGCAATCACCAATTATGGGAAGCAGATGTGGATACTATGCCTATCTTTGGCACGATTGCTTCGCAGTTTAACGACCCTGGTGTTAATAGATTATATGTTGAATTAATTCATAAGATAAAAGAAAAAACAGGTGCTGATTTGAATACTTCTTTTGCTTTAGATACCGATACTTCGGAGATGATTCACATTATTCCTCCTAAAAGGATTAGATATTTATCAGAGATTACCGAAACTATCCGTCATTATAATGAATGGGTTGAAAAGCAAGCTGCATTGGCCCAAAAACTATATGCAATTGATACTACAAAGAAGACATTGACTGATTCTGATAAATTGTTTAGTGATGAAGTTAAATCTGCTTTAGAAGATACCTATAATGAGATTGAAGGCTCACTAAATCCGCACAACAAGTCTATTATTCAGGGCTGGGAGGATAAAAAACGAAGATATGCAGAGGAATATTACGTATATAAAGTAAGGAATACGGAGATTAAGATTAAGACATATACCGAGTCGCTTTCTCATTTAAAGATACCAAAGATTGTGTTGCCAAAGTATGAGGCATGGGGTGATATTTTAAAGTGGAATCTTCAGGAGAATGTGCCCGGTGAGTTCCCTTATACTGCCGGTACCTTTCCTTTTAAAAGAGAACAAGAGGACCCTACACGTATGTTTGCCGGAGAAGGTGGACCAGAGAGGACTAACAAACGCTTTCATTATGTATCTTTAGGTATGAAAGCCATACGATTGTCTACTGCGTTTGATTCTGTCACCCTTTACGGGGAAGACCCTGATGTGCGTCCTGATATTTATGGTAAGATAGGCAACTCAGGGGTTTCTATCTGCTGTCTTGATGATATGAAGAAGCTTTTATCAGGTATGGATTTAGCTGATGCTAAGACTTCGGTTTCATTGACTATCAACGGCCCTGCTCCGATACTTGTTGGTTTCTTTATGAATGCCGCCATTGATCAACAATGCGAGAAATATATTATTGAGAATGGTTTGCAATCTGAAGTAGAAGCTAAGATTGCTGCTATTTTTAAAGAAAAGAATACAACACGCCCAGTTTATCAAGGTGAGTTACCTAAAGGAAATAATGGTTTAGGTTTGATGTTGCTTGGTGTTTCAGGCGACAGAGTTTTACCTACCGATATCTATAAAGAGATCAAAGAAAGGACACTTGCAACTGTAAGAGGTACTGTTCAGGCTGATATTCTTAAGGAAGACCAAGCTCAGAATACTTGTATTTTCTCAACTGTTTTCTCATTAAAACTAATGGGAGATGTTCAGGAATACTTTATTACTAATAATGTAAGGAATTTCTACTCTGTATCTGTTTCGGGTTATCATATTGCTGAGGCAGGTGCTAATCCAATTTCCCAACTTGCATTTACGCTTTCAAATGGCTTCACTTATATTGAATATTATCTATCCAGAGGGATGGATATTGATAAGTTTGCACCTAATCTTTCGTTCTTTTTCTCTAATGGTATTGATCCGGAGTTCTCCGTTATAGGTAGGGTTGCGCGTAAGATTTGGGCGAAGGCTATGAAGAATAAATATCATGCTAACTCAAGGTCGCAACAGTTGAAATACCATATTCAAACATCCGGTAGGTCGTTGCACTCTCAGGAAATTGACTTTAATGACATTAGGACTACGCTTCAGGCTTTGTATGCAATCTATGACAATTGCAATTCTCTTCATACTAATGCTTATGATGAAGCTATTACTACTCCAACAGAGGAGTCGGTACGTAGGGCGATGGCTATTCAGATGATCATTAATCAGGAGTTAGGCTTAGCCAAGAATCAGAATCCTTTGCAGGGAGCTTTTATTATTGAAGAGCTTACTGATCTCGTTGAGGAAGCTGTTATGCTGGAGTTTGACCGTATAAATGAAAGAGGTGGAGTGCTTGGCGCGATGGAAACAATGTATCAACGTGGTAAGATACAGGAAGAATCTCTTTATTATGAAACATTAAAGAATACAGGCGAACTTCCGATTATGGGGGTTAATACTTTCCTTTCTTCTAAAGGCTCTCCGGTTGTAATTCCAGGTGAAGTTATCAGGGCAACCGAAACAGAAAAACAATATCAGATAGACATGTTAAAAGATTTCCAGACTTTCCATGCTGATGAAGCCCCTGTATTGTTAGAACAATTAAAGAAAGAAGCAATTCTAAACCATAATGTATTTAACAGCTTAATGGAAGCAGTTAAATGTTGTTCGTTAGGGCAAATTACAAATGCTTTGTATACTGTAGGTGGGCAGTATAGGAGGAATATGTAAGACTACCTCAACTTCTCTATGATCGAGGCATAGTTTTACGAATAATGCAATAATTCTTGTTGGAACTAATTTATAAAAGTCAAGATTCTAAAATATTATCAATACTGAATTAATCTTCCGAAAAGTCTTGATTCATTTTGCGATAAGCAGAATAAATGTTGGCACGAGAAACGAAACCAAGGTACTTTCCATTATCCAGAACCGGCAGATTGTAATTGCCCGATTTGTTGAACTTATGTGCGACAATCTCCATGGTGTCTTCGTAATCAACATGAAACTTAGGATGAATCATGATGTCTTTTACAACAACAGTATCGTATTTGTCAACATCAAACATGATGTTGCGGATGTCGTCCATCACTACTACGCCTATAAAATAGTTGTCGTTGCCAACAACGGGGAAGATATTGCGCGCCGACTTGGAGATGAGCGTAACCAGATCACGCAAAGTGGCATCAGGAAAGATAGTACTGAAATTAGTTTCAATAAGTTTATCTATTTTCATCTGCGATAAGACAGCTTTATCTTTGTGATGCGTTATCAAATCGCCCTTTTCGGCCAATCTTTTAGCGTAAATAGAATGCGGTTCGTAATGATGAATCGTAAGAAAAGAGATAATAGATGTAATAATTAAAGGAGGAAGTAACTCGTAACCACCTGTAATCTCGGCAATAAGAAAGATAGCAGTGAGAGGGGAATGCATGACGCCCGCCATGACGCCTGCCATGCCTACTAAGGCAAAATTGCTTTCGGAGACATTAGTGATACCCGCTAAATTCAAAAGTTTAACTACTAAATAACCTGTAATACCTCCCATGAACAAAGATGGAGCAAAAACACCACCAATTCCACCTCCACCGGTGGTAGAAGCCATCGCAATTATCTTAACTATCAACACAAGAACTAATATTAAGATAAGATATATGTTGTGATTTTTTGCAAAATTTAAGATGCCACTGTGAAAAACAAGGTCTCCTTTTCCGTTTAAAATCATCTTTAAAGCATCGTAGCCTTCGCCATATAACGAAGGGAAGATAAAGATTAGACTTCCAACAATAATGCCTCCAATAATGATCTTTATTTTGTAATCTTTGATCCTTTTAAACTGTTTCTCAATCCACATCGTGAAACGTGTAAAATATAATGAGACAAAACCAGAGATTACTCCCAGAAAAATGAAGTATGGCACTTTAGAAAGGTAAAAGTGATTGGTAACGATGAAAGTAAATAAAACGCCATCACCCATAAAATAATAAGAAACTAATGCTGCCGTAATCGCGGAAAGCATAACAGGTAGTAAAACGTTCATAGTAAGGTCAAGCATTAATACTTCAATCACAAAAAGAATTCCTGCAATAGGCGCCTTAAAGATTCCGGCTATCCCGGCAGCAGTTCCACATCCAATTAAAAGTGTTATGGTTTTATAATTAAGACGAAAAAACTGTCCGAGTGTTGAACCGATTGAACTTCCGGTTAAAACAATAGGTGCCTCCAAACCAACTGATCCTCCTAAAGAAACAGTAAGCGTACTGGCAATCATTGATGAATAATTATTATGACTTTTAATCTTCCCCCCACCTTTTGAAATTGCATAAAGTACCTTTGATACACCATGTCCAATGTTATCTTTAATAATAAAACGAACAAAAATTGCTGATAAAGCAATACCAAGCATAGGAAAGATAAGATATAGGTAATTCTTATTCTCAAAATCAAAATTATTAGTAACAAAATAGTGCGCATAATAAGCAGTATTCTTAAGTATAACTGCCGCAAGCCCACTAAAGACACCAACAATGACGCTTAAGATCAGCAGAAACCGTTGGTTACTGATGTGTTTAAGACGCCAGATAAGAAAGCCGTTTTTAATTTGATTTGATTTCATGTTGGCTGCAAATGTACAAAGAATAAAATAATATATGATAATGTAAATACAAATAAAAGTTTTCATATATTTGCCGATATTAAATAACTAGAATAAATGAAAAGAATAATCACATATAATGTCAACGGAATTAGAGCTGCAATGTCAAAAGGATTAATAGATTGGATAAAAAATGTTAATCCAGATATTGTTTGTTTTCAAGAACTAAAAGCGCAACTTGATCAATTACCTTTAATAGAATTCACTGAAGCCGGATACCATTGTTATAGTTTCTCGGCCCAAAAGAAAGGTTATAGCGGAGTAGCTATCCTTACAAAAACTGAACCCGATAATGTAGTTTATGGTATGAATATTAAGAAATATGATGATGAAGGTCGTTTTATCAGAGCCGATTATGGCGATATTTCTGTAGTGAGTGTTTATCATCCTTCAGGGAGTTCGGGGGATGAACGACAGGCTTTTAAAATGGAATGGTTAGAAGATTTTCATCAATATATAGATAAACTAAAACAAGAAAGACCTAACTTGATTATTTGTGGCGACTATAATATTTGTCATAAACCAATAGATATTCACGATCCAATAAGAAATGTTAAAAGCTCTGGCTTCCTACCCGAGGAAAGAGAATGGATTGGTAAGTTTATTGATAGCGGATTTAATGATTCGTTCAGGCATTTTAACCAGGAACCACATCAATATACATGGTGGAGCTACAGGGCTAATGCAAGAGTTAAGAATCTCGGCTGGCGTATTGACTATAATATGGTAAGCAATTCAATTGCTGATAAGATAACACGCTCAGTTATTCTTCCTGAAGCAAAACATTCTGACCATTGTCCGGTTTTATTAGAGATAGACTTTTAAATCGTTATAATTAATTAAAATATTTATAGAAAATGAAAAGTAAATCAATTTTAATTTCAATCATACTGATAACAGTTATGATGAGTGCTTGTGTAACCCAAAAGCGTTACAGCGATCTTGAGAATAAATACAAAAAGTGTACAGACGATCTAGCCAATAGTGAGAAAACTCGTAATGATAATGAAGTGAAATGTAATGAACTGAATTCACAAATTGAGAAACTCACAAAACAATCTGCAGTATTAGTAGCAACTAACGATTCACTTCAACAGGAATACAAAAAGCTAAATGATGATCACGATGTTGTGAAGAGCGAATATAATGCACTTCAACAAAAGTACAATAAACAACTTTCAGGAAGTAAAGCTGAAACTCAGGAATTGATGGAAGCTTTACAAAAAACTCAAGGCGATCTTTTAAAGAAAGAAAACCAATTAAGAAAGCTGGAAACAGAATTAGAAGTTAAGAAGAATAATCTGGATTCTTTAGCAGCTCAGATGGAACTTAAAGAGAAAAAATTGAATGAATTACAAGCTATTCTAAATAATAAAGATAAGCAGGTTAATGATATAAAAAATAAAATTACAGATGCTCTATTAGGTTTTAAAGATAAAGGTCTTACTATTTATACTCGTAATGGTAAGGTTTATGTTTCGATGGAAGAGAAGCTTTTATTTGCTTCAGGAAGTTGGAACATAGCCGAAGAAGGAAAGAATGCTTTAAAGAATGTTGCCAAAGTATTAGAAACAAATACAGATATCAATGTCATGATTGAAGGCCATACTGACAATGTTCCATTTAAAGGTAATGGACAAGTAAAAGACAACTGGGATTTAAGTGTAATGAGAGCGACTGCTATTGTTAGAATTATCTTAGAAAATGGCAAGATAGATGGTAGTAGAATTATAGCATCAGGGAGAAGTGAATACGTCCCGGTAAATGATAACGACTCCAAAGATACACGAGCAAAGAACAGAAGAACAGAAATTATACTAACTCCTAAACTTGATGAAATATTTAAGGTTTTAGAGAGTAATTAAGATACGAGCTTATCTTTCTTTATTCAAATACATATAACAAAGAATTATAATTTTCCTGAAATTTTAATTGCTGAATATAAACTACATAACATTTTTTAACAAATTATTTTTATATTTACTGGTAACCTTTTGTTCACAAATGCAATTAAGAGTTAGTTTTTAGAATGAGTGAGAATTATTCATCATCTGAAATAGTCAATGGTTTTCGCAATAATGATAACAAAATTATAAGTTTTGTATATACAAATTGCTACCAAAGTGTATATAGCTATATTATAGCTAATAGTGGAACTTTGGATGATGTTAAGGATATTCTTCAAGATGCTCTTTTAATTTTATATCAGAAGTCTAAAGTCAAAGATTTTAAGTTGGATTGTTTAGTAAGTACGTATGTATTTTCAATCACTAAGGGGATTTGGCTTGATAAGCTTAGAAAAATAAGTAAGATTGAATACAATGCTGATGAGCTTGATTCTAATGAGTTTTTAGATGATGATGTAAATAAAAATGAGAAGGATGAGCTTTATAAACAAATGTTTAAACAATTAAGTTCAGATTGCCAGAAAGTATTAACAATGTATATTGAAGGATACTCTATGGCTGAGATAAATGAAGTTATGAATTACAAAGGAATAGATGTTGTAAAGAAGAAAAAACATATTTGTAAAGAATATTTAATCAAATTAATTAAAAATAATCCTAAATATAAGGAATTGAAAAATGAACAGAAGTAAGAAAATTCAAATGTATCTAGATAAGCAGATGACAGAACAGGAAGTTACTAATTTTGAAAATGAATTAAAGACTAATCCTGAATTATATGATGAGTTATTGCTTCATAAAGATGTTGACACTGCTATCAAAGATTTAATTGGAGAAAATATGTTCCTTAAGAATCTGGAACTAGCTCATGAAACATATATGAAGACAAAATCTAAGAATAAATCAAAGGTTCCTGTTTTGAATATAAATCGAGCTACATTCATAAAGTATGCTGCTGCTGCTGTAATATTTATTATGATGTCGGTTGGTGCATATTATATGATTTCTCCAAATTCAGTTTCATCAGATAAGTTATATTTAAGTTATTATTCACCTTATGAAGTTTCAGGAACTAATCGTTCGGGTAACGAAGAAGTAAGTACAGAAGTTAAAGCAATGCAGAAGTTTGAGCAAAAGGATTATGTTGGAGCTATAAAGTTATTTGATGAATTAAAATCAAATTCCAGCAGTAATTACTATAAAGGTTTAGCATATCTGGAATTAAATAAACCTAGTGAAGCTATCAAATCATTGCAGATAGTTATTAATAGTGAAAATAATGAACTTATTGCTGATGCTGAATGGTATTTAGGCCTTGCTTACT
>CAIWDQ010000036.1 GCA_903911455.1 uncultured bacterium | reverse complement strand
CTGATTGGAATACTAAATACATTGATTTTATTATCGACAAAAATATAATTAATAATTTAGTTGATTCTTTAGTAAAATTAAAATCTTATAGCATTTTAAGATGTAATGATAATATACTTTATGACGGACCCTCTATTAAAATTCGACTTAATAAAGGGGATACAAGTAATACTGTTGGTTTTATTGATCATCTTAATAGTAATAATGCTATTTTCGTAAACTTTTATAAATACATTGATTCGTTAATTATATCTAAAGATTTTAAAATCACAACTGATACTCTTATTTTATTAAAAAGAAAAGATAAATTTATAAATTGGACTTTTAATATAGATACTTTATATCATCCTTTACCTAAGATATTACCAGATGAAGAGGTTTCGGATGAACCAATAAAAGTAAAGCATCCAAAAAAATAATCTAAAAAAGATTAAATTATGAAAAAACTACTCCTATTCCTTATAATCAGCATCAGTTTTTGCAGTATATCTAAGGCAGATACAATTGATATCATTCATATTTATTATAATAATATAAAGATTAAAGAATGTGGCATATTTTGTAAAGATGCTATTGTGTTAAAGTTGGATAGTATTAAAGATAATGATTCAATTACAGTAAGGTACTTTAGAGATACGCCTTGTACAAATTGTGATACATATTTAACTATTGATGATGAGGCTTCTAAACTTATTATTCAAATTAAGGGAAAAGGCATTTGGAATCCATTAACATTTAGATTGAATGATATCAAATCCTGGTCTAAATTTCATGGTATAAAACTTTTTAATGTTTATTATATGGATAATCATAATATTTTTCAAGAAGAGATATATCCAATCTTTAAAATTAAACTGGAATAAGCATTAAATCTCAAAACCCTTCCTAAAAGCACCCATTTCTTAAATGCCTCAAAAAGAGGTGAACTCGATCAAATAATTTGTTGGTTTGATATAATCCGCACGGATTTTACGAAATAATCTATTGGTTTGATATAATCCACCTGAATTATACGAAATCGTTCGTTGCTTTGATATAATCCGCCCGGATTATATCAAAGCATTCATTGCTTTGATATAAACAACGCGAATTTTACGAAATCATTTTTTGTTTTGATATAATTCAGACTTTCTATAAAAATAAAAAAATCTCCAATTTCTCATACTATAATTTTATGTTTTTCTGGATAAATAAAATAATCAGGAAGAATTAAATCTCTAATTCGTATTAAGTAATCTATATAAAGATATACATGCTTGATACATATAGCGATATTTATATTTATTTTGCCCCTTTTTTAATTTCTTAAGATAAAAAATGAAGTAAAATGCCTTCTTAGTAGGAACTTTTGTTTAATTTCAGCTTTGTTAATATGGTTATCCTTACATCTATACAAAAAATAAAATTATAAATTGTATAATTATTAAACACTTTTAAAAAACAGAAAATAACTTTAACATTTTGGGATTCTTGCGATTGTTAAAAAATAAATACAATTTTATTTCTTATCTAATTATCTCATCCAGTACACTCCCAATTGCGCAAATCGTAATTATAAAAAATAATTCTAAGTGCTTGTAAATAAAGGCATATATTGTTGTATATTTGCATGGAAATTTTAAACAAACAAACAAAAAATTAATATTAATAGTATGTCATTAATTTCTTACGCACACAATTCTCTTTTAACAACAACAGAAGGTAATTACAAAATAGCGGATGTATTGGTTACAAATTCGCAGCAAACTTTAGATAGAGTTGGTCTGACAAAGGCTGAGGTATTAATACAAGCCAATATCTTAAAACCGTTTTCTACAGATTATAATACGAAATACCAGATTAATGTAAATCTATTAAGTGTTTCGTTTAATGGAACAAAAGCAGCAGATACTCAGGAAAAAGACATGATAAA
Organism: uncultured bacterium; assembly: GCA_903911455.1. Taxonomy (GTDB): domain Bacteria; phylum Bacteroidota; class Bacteroidia; order Bacteroidales; family JACABE01; genus JBAXLO01. Next base: position 11,844 of record CAIWDQ010000036.1, on the reverse strand, counting down.
AACCCTTAGAGATCTTGATGTTGATGTCCAACATTTTTATAAAGAGGATACTCCTGAATATAAAATAATTTTTGGTAGAGGTCGCTCAATTAATTATAAGGGATTACCTACACATACCCAAATTCAGAATTACAGATCAATAAGTATGAATATGGATGCTTACCCGCTTGTAAGTGCTTTACAAACTGCTTTTGATCTTAAAATTGATGCATTTGCTGATGCAGTTAAGTTTTCATATGATTCAAAAACAGATTTGGATGAACAATCTACTCTATTAGAAACGGCAAGAGTGCTTTGGTGTGAAATAGGTTATAAAGTAATAGGTGGTTTAATGATTATTTATTATAAAACACCCGAAAAGGTTGGAGATTTCTTTGACCTTTCTATATTTAATACCCGTCAGTCGCATATTGATCCTGATAAAGATGCTGACGTAATTGCTTTACCTATTAATACGGTAGTTGCATGGGATAAGGTTTATGATTCGTCAAAAACCTATCAGATTCATAATTGTGGATTAGGAAACGTTTTGGGAGGAAGTATGCTAGCCGCTACCACGCATCCAATCCTTGATCCATTAACCTGGTTGCCTGACGAAACTAAAACTGTAGATGGAACTGAAATGGGTGATATTATGAACCGTTTTCTGGGTTTCTTAAGCGAAGATACAAATTTGCCGGGCGAAATAAAGATAAAAGAAGTTCCTGTCAATTAAGAATTAAAAATTAAGAATTAAGTATAAAAAAAGGGAAAAAATAATTCATAAATCATAATTCATAATAAAAAAAGCTTTTGTAAGTTTAATTACAAAAGCTTTTTTATGACCTCACCCCCGCCTCTCCTAAGAGGAGAGGAGCCTGAATTGTAGATGTTTTATAATTATGAGATAAACCATGATTATTTGAAATTTATTTAAAATAGGATTAGATAATGATAACTGAGAACTTTTATTTTGGAGCTTCACCTGAAATTATAAGAAGAGCTAGATTGCTTAGGTTAACAATGACTTATACTGAAGAGATTTTATGGGAAAGGTTAAGAAATTTTCAGGTAAAGGGGGTGAAATTTCGCAGACAACATCCAATAAGTAGATTTATAGTTGATTTTTATTGTCATGAATTAAAATTAGTTATTGAATTAGATGGAAACGTACATCAAGAAGAAGTTCAACAGGAAAGAGATGTAAACAGAACCTATGAATTAGAAGAACTTGGCTTAACGGTCTTGCGATATGAAAATAATATTGTAAAAACGAATATTGCAAGCATAATTAAAGAAATAGAAACTTATTTAAAATAATACAAAATTAAAAAATATCATACGAAAAAGCTCCTCTCCTCTTAGGAGAGGCGGGGGTGAGGTCGTTAAAAAATAACAATCAACTAATACAAAAACATTTTGGAAACACCAATATTCTATCAGGACGTCTATGATTTTCTGGAATCTAAATACGAATTCTATAACCAACTTTCGTTTATCGAAACCGATCCTATATTTGTACCTCATTTATATACAAAGAAGGAAGATATAGAAATAGCTGCCTTTTTAACAGCTACAATTGCCTGGGGAAGTCGTCCGACGATCATTAATAATGCAAAAAAGCTTTTGAATCTGATGGGAGACAGTCCGCACGAGTATATAATGCAATTTCGTGAGAAAGACCTCGTAGTGTTCTCTGATTTTGTGCATCGTACCTTTAATGGTGAAGATTGCATTTATTTTATGCAGGGTCTTAAAAATATCTATAGAAAACATGGTGGATTAGAGTATCTTTTTACAGAAAATATGAAAGGTTCGGCTGCTTCGCCCATGAATGCAATAAGTTATATAAGAAAAACATTTTTTAAACTGCCACATCTTCCCCGTACCGAAAAACATTTCTCAAATCCCGAAATAGGTTCAGCTGCTAAACGTATAAATATGTTTTTAAGATGGATGGTAAGGGATGATGGCAGGGGAGTGGATTTTGGTTTGTGGAAGAATATATCTCCTTCTAAACTGATGTGTCCTTTGGATGTACATTCGGGAAGAGTGGCCCGTAAGCTTGATTTGTTGAGTCGCAAACAGGATGATCGTAAAAGTGTGGAAGAATTAACTGCAAATTTAAGAATATATGATCCTAAAGACCCTGTTAAGTATGATTTTGCACTCTTTGGTCTGGGTGTGTTCGAAAACTTCTAATCTTGTTAAAAGAATTTAAAATTGGATAGATTTGATAATTACATTTAAACTATTTGGTATAAAATTTGTCTAAAGAACAATTATTACAAAAATCTTTTAAATTAAATTCATTTGAATAGCCAGTCAGATAGCGAAATACTAAAAATGTTCAGGGATGAGAACTCCCGGAATTACGCTTTTAATCTGCTGGTTAAAAAATACCAACAACAGCTGTACTGGCACTTAAGAAGGCTTGTAATTGATCATGATGATACTGATGATCTATTGCAAAACACTTTTATAAAGGTTTTTGAAAACCTAAAGAGTTTTAGAGAAGATTCTAAGCTTTACACCTGGATATATCGAATAGCTACCAACGAAGCTCTTGCTTTCCTGAAAAGTAAGCGCAATAAATTCTTTTTACCTTTTGTTGATGTTGAGAGTTCACTTTCGAACACACTAATTGCTGATGATTTATTTGATGGTGACGAAATTCAGCTTAAACTACAAAAAGCTATATTAACTTTACCCGAAAAACAACGACTTGTATTTAATCTTAAATATTATCAGGAAATGAAATACGAAGATATGGCTGACGTTTTAGGAACCTCTGTAGGAGCACTTAAAGCATCGTTTCATATTGCCGTAAAGAAAATAGAAGAAATTATTAAACAGAATTAAACCTTTATGCTTTATAATAATCTAAATTTAAAATAACAAAAATGGAAAATCCAAATAACATAAATAATGACGAACTAAAAAAGCTGGCACCAGAGCTTTTTAAGTTGGAAAAGAAGGATCCATTTGCAGTTCCACCTGAATATTTTGATGATTTCACGTTGAGATTGCAAAATAGGATGAATCAGAAGAAAAAAACGCATTCACCTTGGTTCTATTATATATTAAAACCTAAATATTCAGTCGCGATTTCATTGTGTATTATTATGATAGTTTCTGGTGTGTTTTATTATAATTATACTCAAAAACAAGCTGCTAATAATAATGATGTTTATTGGGATGAAGTAATTGGTGATAATAATACAATAAATTACAATTTTGACGAAAATTCTTTGGCAGAAACATTAGCAGACTTAAGCCCTGAGACTGAGGCAGAAATATTAATAAATTCAGATCAAAATATTAAAAGTATTTCAACCGAAGATCTTGATGATTATATAAAATCAAATAATAACGATGTTTTTTACGAAAATTAAAATATATAAAACATGAAAACATATAACAAAATCAGACAATTAATCATAATTAGTTTACTAATAATGATACCTTTTATAAATTTTGCTCAAAATGGACAAAGATTAAAGGCTGTAAAAGAAAAAATAAATGCACAGAAAGTTGCATACATTACTAAAGAATTAGACCTTACACCTCAGGAAGCACAAGTTTTTTGGCCTGTTTATAATGAATTTGAAGCGCAAAGGGCTTTGATTAATAAAGAATTTAAAGATAAAAACTTCGAAGAACGTAATGTAGATCCAAATACTTTAACGGATAAAGAAGCATTAGATATTGCTGACAACCATATAATATTAGCTCAAAAATTACTTGATCTTCGTAAGAAATATCATATAGAATTCAAAAAAGTATTACCACCTAAAAAGCTTTTAAAACTTTATCAAGCAGAAAAGAATTTTAATAAATTTCTATTAAAGGAAATTAAAGATAGGCAAGATAACAGACGATTTAGAAGATAAAAATCGTTAATTAAATTAAGATTAAAAGAAGCTCGTTAACAACGGGCTTTTTTTATGTCTTTAAATTTGAAATTGCTAAATCTATTTCTATGATTTGTGGAATTAATAATTCATTATTAGAATTATGGATTATATAATCAGCCTTTTGAGCTTTTATTTCATCACTCATCTGATTATTCATCCTATTTCTAATTTCTATTTCTGATATCTTATCTCGTTGCATAATTCGTTGAATCCTCAAGTCAATAGGGGAGGAGACAACAATTATTTTATCAAAATAAATATCAAAACCACTTTCGTAAATTATTGCGGCTTCTTGTATAACATAAGACAGATTAGTATCTTGCTTATTAATCCAATTATTAAAATCATTCTTAACTTCGGGATGAATTATATTATTTAAAATCTCCAAAGCTAGTTTATCATTAAAAACTAGCTGTGCTAACTTAATCTTATCTATTTCTCCTGAAGTTATAATGTTATCTCCAAAAGCATTAACAACTTTAGCTTTAATAACATCATTATAATATAATTTCTTAGCTTCAATATCTGCATTATATACAGGTATGCCAAGTAATGCGAAAATCCGGGAACATACTGATTTCCCACTTCCAATATTACCTGTTAAACCTATTTTTAGCATCGTTTCTTAATTATTTAAATATGATGTATTCAACATTGTCAGGATATATTTTAGTAAGCTTAATAAAAGCAGGACTCTTAACCAATACTACTTTAAGCTTATTATTTTCGTCCGATTTACTTACATTTCCATTCACTTCAACATCAAACAACTCTTTTGTAATCTTTTTGTAATCTTTTAAAGCAACTAAATAAGTGATCTTTACATTCTCTGGGAATAATTTTATTTTAGTTTTATTATTAGTTTTATTTATTGTAACAGGGACTTCAATTGTAGCTTCAGTAAACTTTTCAACAGAAATATTTACTTTTATCTTATCAATAAACAATTTTATATCCTTAATATCATTTGGTTTTACTAATGAAACATATAAATTCTGATCAGCATTAAGATTGTTTAATACAATAGGTTCCGAAAATAAATGATCAATAAGTTTAAGTGCTTTTTCAGTGCCTGAAATACAAATTTTGTTTGGAGTAATCTTAATAGAATCATACAATTGAAATTGATCCTCAAAACTAAGTTGGGTGTTTATTTTCACAGGTACTATCTTAAAATAAGTTTTTTCAAAGCTTAAATATATATTATCAGGAGATAATGCAATCATCTCATGCTTAAAATTAAGATACTTATCAATAGTCTTTGATAATTGTTGGGTGTTAAATTGAGAACTTGTCTTGTTAGTGTTTTCTTTACATTTTAATAAAGAATAATCAATTTTGATAACATCTTTCTTTCCAAAAAAGTAATAATAGATAGCATTTACACCTTCTGCCTTAATAGTAGTCGTTAATATAATAGTATCATTACCAATTAAGATTCTATCAGAGGGGATATTAGAGATTGATACAGGTATTTGAATGGTAAACTGATAATCGTCCGAAAACTTAATTAATAACCATAACGACAATGAAATTAAAATACAAAGAGAGATAATTAAGAACTTCTTTTTGTCCTTAATCCCTTTGTTTTCTAATAGTTTGTCGGCTTTGGTTTTAAATTCTGTTTCCAATGTTATATGGTATAAAAATTAAATCTCAACCTTACAAAGATTGAGATTTTAAATTATAAAAAAAACGAGTGCAAAAATTAATTTGCATAAGGTTTATTTATTTTCTGTAAGTTGAGCAGAATTATCAATAGCTATAGCAGATTTCTCCATCTTAAGGCGATTCTGTCCTTCTACTTCAATAATAACAGTTGTATCTTGCATTTCAACTATTTTACCATGAATTCCACCTATGGTAACAATTTTTTGTCCTTTTGCAAGGTTTTCTCTGAATTTTTTTTGTTCTTTAGATTTTTTCATCTGTGGACGTATCATAAAGAAGTAAAAGATACCGAATATTGCTACTAAAAAGAAAATAGATTGAAATCCATTGCCTCCACCTTTAGCATCTGCTGGAGGTGCCATTAAAATCACATTTAAAAGAGTGTTCATGTTTTTATTTATTGTTAATTATTATTGTTTTTCGGGTGATGAGACCATTGCTTTTATGTTTAATACATAATTACTTGGCTGTGTATTTGCAACTACTGTAACAGTCTTATGTTGAAATCCTGATTTGCCGGCAGTATTAAAGGTAACTGTAATTACACTTTCTTTTCCTGGACGAATTGGTTCTTTGGGAACTTCTGGAACTGTACAACCGCATGATGCATTAGCGCTTGCAATTACTAAGTCGGTTTTTCCGGTATTCTTAAATTTAAAACTATAAGTTAATTTTTCGCCTTCAGTTACTTTACCAAAGTCATGTAAATCTGTTTCGAACTGGAATTTTGGTAAATCACCTATATTTTCAGTCCCTGATGCAGAATTAGGATTATTAATCAGGTCAGTTGATAACTTATTATTGTTATTTTTACAAGCTGATGCAATTAAAAAAACTATACATACAAAAATTTTGATTGTATTCTTCATATTGATAATAGATTATTCATTTACAACATTGCTTTGATCATCTTCAAGACTAGTTACTATTTTATTTAATTTGTTTTTTTTATTAAGATCTTGGGCTAACTTATCAAGAATACCATTAATAAATAGTTTGCTTTTTTCGGTACTATAGTCTTTTGAAATGTCAATATATTCGTTCATCGTTACTTTAACGGGGATTGATGGAAATTCTGTCATTTCTGTAATAGCCATTTTTAATAGGATCATATCAATTATAGCAATTCTATCTATATCCCAATTGTCTGTTTTAGCAGAGATTAATTTTTCAAATTTCTTACTATGAATAATTGTTTTTCTGAATAATTGAGTTATAAAATCTTTATCAGAACTATTACTATACTCATCTTCAGGTTTAAATAATTCGGGTAAAGGATAGTCTTCAGTATGTTCAGCTTTTAAATTTTCGATAGTTAAAACTACCATAAATGCTACTTCATAAAAGTCATCGGCCCAATGAATGTATTTATCTTCAAAATAATTTACAATAGTTTCATTTTCGATGATAAAATTACGGAATATCTTTAAGAAAAACTTTTTATCAGCTTCGTAAGGATAATTATCAAAAGATCTGGCGTATTTTATATATGTATTACTCTCTTTTATTTCATTATATAACTGTCGGAGCATATCTTGTTCTTCTTTCCACGAAATTTTAAGTTCGTTAAACTTAAGCTTATAAGTTATATTTCCGGTGATTTGTTTTAAAATTCTATTATCAGCAAACTTGGTGTTTGGATTTAAATCCTCTTCTGTTGGCAGATGTTTTAATTTATTTTCATCCTGACGTTGTTTGATAAATTCAACTAAAGCTGGTATTATTGACAATTGATAAATGTACAAGTCGTACATTTTATTAATACTAGTTATTAAATTTTTTTCAGCAATATCAATTCTATCATCTTCAGATTGGAAAAAAGCATATAGAGCTTGCAATACTTTTGTTCTTAAAACCCTTCTATTAAGCATACTTATTTTTACTTTGTTACAGTAAGTTTCAAATATTTCAATTTGCAAAATTACAAATTATATTCATAAAAACTAATAATTGAATTATGATTTATGAATTATTAATTATTATTGAAAATAAAAGAACCTTTATCAAGCATATGATAAAGGTCCTTTTCTAATTTTTAATTCTTAATTTTTAATTCTTAATTGATTTACATTATTCTTAAAGTTACTGATTCGAAATAAGCACTTTCTGTAGTTGCATAAATATATTTCATCCTGAATTCGTAAACCAAACCACTTATAAAACCACTTTTAGATCCTACGTGGCTACCCAATACTTTGCAGAAAGTCCAATCGGTAGGAGCTGTGTCAGAAACTATTCTACATTCAACTAAATAAGAACTAGCATGAATATCTGCCTTGCATGCGAAATCAACATCACCAGGATTGGTACCATTAACTGCTGTGAAAAAAGGATTTACACGTACAGGTAAATCTTTGTTCAAAATAATGTTCGATGATTTCAGTTTTTCAGCATTGCCATCGCTAATTCTATTAACGTAAGTTGCCTGTATTTTGTAATATTTATTAATCAATTTACGGGCAGTTTTTAAAACGGTAGTTTTTGGAGGTGTTTTAGGTTTATCTGCCACTTTTATTTCATAATCAACACCTGCTGCATCAAAGGCGATAGCTGTGATATCGGGAGTTGAGAAATTAGCATTAGCTCTAACTCCGTACCCTAAATTTTTGTATTGAATAATTGCATCTGGTCCACGCATACTAGCTATGTCAACAGATCCTGAGGGTATTTTTCCCATATTATTATTGTTTTTAATTAATTAATTGAATTTTATTATAATTATAAATGACTGAATTACTATACTTAATAACATTAAACTCTGTTAATAGTCCATTTGATCCATCTAATGGAGCATTCGATCCATCTAATAGAGCATTTGATTCATCGAATGGAGCATTTTCCTCTGCAAATGGAGCATTTACCTCTGCAAATGGAGCATTCGATCCATCGAATAGAGCATTTGATTCATCGAATGGAGCATTTACCTCCGCAAATGGAGCATTCGATTCATCGAATGGAGTATTTGATTCATCGAATGGAGCATTTACCTCCGCAAATGACATAGAAGTAAAAGCAAACGCTTTTTTAGATTCTAATGTGCACATAATGCCCGTAATATATGAAGAATAAGTTCCCATAATCGTGTTTTTGAAAGCAGAAGTTTCAGTTGCTGCTTGTTTTTAAGTCTACTATTGCTAAAATTTTTCTATGTCTAATCAGATCGAAAGTTTAAGTTGGTTTGTAGTGTTTTGCCAACTTGGTGCTTTTTTGAGGCATCATCCCAATAAGAAAAAGAGACTACAAAGATAATACTTTATTTAATATAATGCAATAAAAAAGATTTTTATTTTTAAAAAGAATCTTTTTAAATATAATTGATTACTTTTGACGAATATTTTAAATCAAATACATGAAAAAAGTAGTTTGTTTAATCGGATTATTTCTATTTTTAATTCAATTTGGATAAAGTCAAAATAAAGATATTGAAATTATGCCCCAGTTTAAAGGTGGTCAAGATAAGTTATCTCGCTATCTTAGAGATAATGTAAGATATCCAAGTGAAGCCAGAGAAAGGTGTCTTACAGGAACAGTTTATCTCGCCTTTTTTGTTGATACATTAGGAAGTATTGATAGTATTACAATAACAAAAAGGAGTCATTCAGTATTAAATAATGAAGCTATTAGGGTGGTGAAATTAATGAATGGCAAGTGGATACCCGGTAGTTTAAATGGTAAAAATGTTAGAGTAAAATTTAATTTGCCAATTGCATTTAATCTAGCTGGATGTCCTGAGAACAATAATTCATTTTTTATAGAAGGAGTTGAATATTATAACAATCATAAATTAAAAGAAGCAATTGAACGTTTTAAAGATGTGCTTGAATATGATGATTCTGATTTAAAAGCATTAAATAGATTAGCTAATATTTATATTGAAACGAAAGATTATGATAACGCTTGTATTTATTTAAATAGAATTAAAGATACAGGCAAAAAAAATGTTGATGACTTAATACTTAAATATTGTAAGAAATAAAATTAAATCTAAGCATACTAAAAATTCATAAAAAAATAATACTGTAAAATTAAAAAGAATCTATTTGTTAAATAAAATATGTACATTTGCATATTATTTTAAAAACAAATAGCGACAATGGAAGGGAATGAAAAAGAGCGAGTTTTCTCGGTACCGGTAAAGGCAGGAAAGCGTACTTATTTCTTTGATGTAAGGAAAACCAAAAAAGGGGAGTTGTATTTAAATATAACCGAAAGTAAAAAGATATTTAATGACAATAATGGTACATTCTATTTTGATAAACATACTATCTTTTTATTTGAAGAAGACTTTGAAAAGTTTATGAAAGGATTTAATGCAGTAATGCAATGTGTTGAAACAGGTGTAATCCCTGAAATAGAACCAATAGATCATCCAAAAACAAACGATATATCAGAATTTGAAAAAGAATTTGATTCTTATGAATAATATTATCTAACAAAGATTTTGTAAGATGTTAAAAAGAAAGCTGTTCGCATGGGTAGCTTTTTTTTAATATTATTTAAATACTATTTTCAATTTTTAATCTTACCTTTGTACGCAGATTAATGATTAAAATTCATAAACAATACTAAGTTAAAAATCAGTATATTCTTACATAAAATAATGGGAAAAGTAATTGCAGTTGCAAATCAAAAAGGAGGTGTAGGTAAAACTACAACCGCTATTAATTTAAGTGCCAGTCTGGCTGTTTTAGAAAAGAAAACATTACTTATAGATGCCGATCCTCAGGCTAATGCTACCTCTGGTGTTGGCTTCAATCCTCAAAATATAAAGACAAGTATTTACGAATGTATAATCGACGACGTAGAACCTAAAGATATAATCCTGAACACTACTACCCCTTTTTTAGATCTAATACCTGCACATATTGATCTTGTTGGCGCCGAAATTGAAATGATAAATCTGCCTAACAGAGAAAAAATGATGCGCAAAGTAATAGCTAAGATTAAAGATGAGTATGATTTTATTATTATTGATTGTTCGCCTTCATTAGGTTTGATAACAGTTAATTCTCTTACCGCAGCCGATTCAGTAATAATACCTGTACAATGCGAGTACTTTGCTTTGGAAGGACTAGGTAAATTATTAAATACAATTAGAATAGTACAGTCAAGATTAAATGAAAAGTTAGAAATTGAAGGCATACTCTTAACAATGTACGATTCGAGATTAAGATTGGCAAAACAAGTTGTTGAAGATGTAAGAACACACTTTCAACAAATGGTATTCGAAACTTTAATATACAGAAACACAAAGTTAGGTGAAGCTCCAAGCTTTGGCGAAACTATTATTATGCATGATGCTAATTGTACTGGTGCTTTAAATTATTTGAATCTTGCAAGAGAAATTTTACAAAAGAATAATCTTACTAAGATAGATGCGTCTGAGAAACTAATAGATATTGAAAATGAACGTTAAAAAACAAGCATTAGGTAGAGGTTTAAGTGCATTACTTGCTTTACCCGAAAACGAAGGAACACAGAATATTGAATCAGCAAGTAGTGTTGTAGGCGCTATTGCAAGTATTCCTCTTCATCAGATAGAAACTAATCCATTTCAACCTAGAACAGCCTTCGAAAAAGCTGCTTTAAATGATTTGGCTGAATCAATAAAACATCAGGGAATTATTCAGCCTATTACTGTTAGAAAGATTGGACATGATAAATATCAGCTTATTTCAGGCGAAAGGAGATTAAGGGCTGTTAAGATTGCAGGACTGGAAGAAATCCCGGCTTATATTCGTATTGCAACAGATTCTCAAATGCTGGAAATGGCACTTGTTGAGAATATCCAAAGAGAAAATCTTAATTCTATTGAAGTAGCTTTATCTTTTCAGGCATTAATCGACGAATGTAAACTAACTCAGGAACAGTTAAGTGAGAAAGTTGGAAAGAATAGATCTACAATTACTAACTATCTTCGTTTGTTAAAACTTCCAGCAGAAGTACAACTTGATATCAGAGACGATAAAATATCAATGGGTCATGCACGTGCATTAATTAATATTGAAGATATTGATAAGCAATTATCTTTACTAAGATTAATAGTAGAAAAAGAGCTCTCAGTTAGAGAAGTAGAGAAGATAGTACGTGAGATTAATAATCCAAAAGAAAAAAGTAAAAAGCAATCTAAAGCTTTACCAAAACCATTTGAAACTTCTAAAAAAAATCTTACTCATTTCTTTAATACTGATGTAGATATTAAGAGAAGCAAAGGAGGTAAAGGAAGCATCGTTATTTCATTTACTTCTGATAAGGAGTTTGAAAGAATAACTTCTAT
>CAIWDQ010000035.1 GCA_903911455.1 uncultured bacterium | reverse complement strand
GCTTGCATTGTTAAATATATATGGTGCACACTCTTTAGCACAAGGTGTATTCACTTATAAACCACAAAACCCAAAAGCAGGAGATATAATTACATTCTCTTATACACTGCCTGACAATTATTTTTATACACCTGAAGCCTACGTTGTAAAATATATTAAAACCAGAGAATATCTTTTTGATGTGCCATTAATAAAAAAGGGTAATACTTATACCGGAAGTATCACAACAGATTCTTCAATGAATCTTTTTGTTTTTAGTTTTAAAAATGCAGGCAAATGGGATAATAATTCAAACAATGGATTCTTTGTGTATTTATATAATAGTAATCAGGTAAAGAATTTTGCTTACTTAAACACAGCTCATTTTTTAGATTTTTATGGATCATACAGATTAGGGTTGAAAAAAAATGATAGCGCAGTAGCCTGTAATTTTGAAAAGGAATTTTCTTTTTATCCAGCCAACAGAGATAGGAATTTTACTTCTTATTTAAGAGTATTAAGCAGATTAGATAAATCTAAAACGAATAATCTTGCAGAGATTGAAATTGATAGAATGATCAAAAAAGGTCTTGAAACAAGACAAGATTATGATAATATTCAAACAATTTATTCCATTATCAACCAACCTGAAAAGTCCGAGTTTTATAAAAAATTAAGTACTGAAAAAATCCCGTTTGATAAATATAATATTGATGATTTAAGAAAAATACTTCAACAGGAAAAGAATATTTCGGCTAAAGAAAAACTGTTAGAAGAATTTACAATTGAGAAAAAACAAAATAGCAGTAAAATAAACTATTCTAGTTTAATTGCAACTGTAACATACAATTTAGCTAACGATTATATCGAGAATAAAAAATGGGATGCTTTAAAAAACATTTTAAATAGTATTACACCACCATCAGCTTTTTTATACTCCAAAGCTTCAAAAAGGGCAATGTTAGACAGTGGAACATTAGACTATGCACGTTTCTTTGCAAAACAAGCGGTAAGTATTTCAAAAAACGATTGGGTTAATCCAGGAGAAGTTCCAAATGTCATGACGTATAATGAAATTGTACGGGAGAATAAAAATAGTTATGGCTTTTACACAGATAATTATGCTCAGATTTTATTAACGTCAAAAATGTATACTGAAGCATTTCTATATGCTAAAGATGCCGCATTGATTATTGAAGATGGAAACAATGTTCAATATAATAGTCATTATGCCACTATTGTTTCTAAAACTCTTCCATTAGAAAATTTTAAACCACAATTAGAAAAATTTGTAAGGGATGGAAAAGAAAACGATAATATTATATCGATTTTAAAAGAGGCTTATATTTTGCGAGGAAATGATACTTTGAAATTTAATGCCTACATAAACAAATTGAAAAATGAAGCTAATGCTCAATTAGTCAAACAAATAAAAACTCAAAGAATCAATTCTCAAGCCATCTCATTTGACTTGAAAGATATAAATGGCAATGTTGCACGATTAAATGATTATAAGGGTAAAATAGTTATTCTTGATTTTTGGGCCACATGGTGTGCGCCATGTGTTGCCTCTTTTCCTGCAATGAATGAATTAGTTCAACAATACAAGAGAGATACATCTGTTGTTTTTCTGTTCATAAATACTCTACAGAACGAAGATGATAAAGTAAAATCAGTTAAAGATTTTATAATGAAGAATAAATATGATTTCAATGTTCTTTTAGATACTGAAAATAAAATAGCCAAATTGTATGATATAACTAATATTCCTATTAAGATTATAATAGGGAAAGATGGTAAAATAAAATTTAAGACTATAGGGTTTAAGGGTGATGAATTATTAAAAAAAGAACTTACTGCAATAATATCACTTGTTAAATGATATTGGTAATGGAAAGTAATTGTAATAGCTCAATTAACACTTAGTTATTTCTTAAAATAATATATTCCTCATAATTAATAAAATATCTCTTTTATTTCATTATTAGAGAAACACCTTTAGTAATAAAACAATTCGAAAAATTCAATTAAATTAAAGTAGAAAATTTATGTTTTTTCACTTCTACAAGCAATTGAATGCCATGGATTGCGGCCCTACATGCTTACGCATGGTGGCAAAATATTATGGCAAACATTATAATACAGATGGTATTAGGGAAACAGCAGGTTACGGCAAAGAAGGAACTTCATTATTAGGAATTAGCGATGCAGCAGAAAAAATTGGTTTCAGAACAAGAGGCGTACAACTTACATTTAAACAATTAATAAATGATTCTTCCTTACCATGTATTTTGCATTGGGGACAATATCATTTCGTTGTTCTTATATCTATAAAAAAACCCTTCTTTAATCGTGGTAATATTATTTCAATTGCCGATCCTGCAAAAGGTATAATTGTTTATACAAAAGAAGAGTTTACCAAACAATGGATAAGTACAGTAAATGAAAAAGACGAAAGTGTTGGTACTGCTTTATTATTAGAACCCACTCCTGAATTTTATAAACAGGAAGGCGAAAAAGAAAATAAATTAAGCTGGGGTTTAGTATTGCAATACCTACAACAAAGTCGTTGGCAGATAACACAGGTTTTCATTGCATTATTAATTACTTCTTTATTGCAATTAATTTTTCCATTTCTAACACAAAGCATTGTTGATACAGGTATTAACACCCGCAACTTG
>CAIWDQ010000034.1 GCA_903911455.1 uncultured bacterium | reverse complement strand
TGGATTCCATAATTAATTATTCCATCTTTATAACCTTTTCTTGTGTTTTCCCAACTACTATGATCCATTTGAGTTGAAACCGCTCTTTGTTCAAGCCAGTTTCTATGCGTTTTAATAAGTTCATCAAATTTAACAATCCCCACTGATAAAAAATCATTATAATGCTTTTCTTCATGAGAAAACATATTAATTATTTCATTAGCATGATCAGAAAATTTAAATTCTTTATTCCCTTCTATCTTTATTGCAATATATTCTTCATGTTCTTTGGAGGTGCCAGTATATTTAAATTGCATGCCCCCGTTAACTTTTTTTCCTGTAGTAGGATCTGTTTGTTCGTTTTCATATGGTTTTAACTCTAAATTTGTTGGGTTATAATGATCATATACTTTTAAGCTTGCTTCAGTTGATATTCCTGAATTTGAATGCAAAGTACTATTATTATCATCGCTGCCAATATTGTGATCTATTGATTGCACACCATTTTTATCAGTATTATGATTTGCATCCCACGTTTTTTGTTTCATTATTCTAACATAATCTGATTTTGCTTCATCTTTACCTAAATATACACCATCCTCATTAAAATAATCATCCATTCCATTAGGATCAACCATAATTACTGGATTCCAATGACAATAGTTATAAGGTGAAATATTCGGATATTTATCTAGCATAGGATCTACACTTAGCCAAATACTTAACAATTCAGGAGTGTAATATCTTGCCCCAAAATATGAATATTGTGTTTCTTCATCTTGCTCTTTAGCAGAAAATTTATAAGGTGTATAGAAATTTGAGACATCCCGCTGATCAACAAGAACATCACCATAAGGCATATATTGAAGATGTTGAATTGCAATACCTCCAGCATCGGTTATAAAACTACTGCTTCCTAAATGGTCACTATGATAGAAATATTGATCGTTTTCTATATTATTACTGTCTAATTTTAATGTTTCAAACTTTCTTGGTAAATTTATGTTATCCGAATTAAAATTCACACAATCAATATTCCGTTTTATCATTGTATAAATAGTATTTTTTATGTTATCATAATTGCTTGTAATTGGTGCCAAGAGTGAATCAACTTTTATTAAATTATTTTCCATTCCTCCACCCAGTTTACTGCATATTCGTTGACCTTCTATATAATAATGTTTTGAATAGCATTTATCATTTATAACCATATATGGGCTAGTATAAAGTGTGTAGTTATTTAAATTTACAAAATCAACATAATCTTCACCATTTATCTGCATTTGTTCTACCTGTCCAGATAGTTTCCATACCCTTTCACCAGATGCATCATAAATATAAGAGCTTAAATAGTTTTCATCTTTGACTGCTGAAAGTCGATTTTCTTCGTCCCAGCAATGATAACGGGTTATACCAGCCATTCCATTATTAAAATCTGTCATATTTCCATTTGCATCATAATTTAGTGTTCCTTCAAATCCTGAAAGTCCATTTATATAACTAACAGTATGCGGTTTTGAAGTATTGTATTCATAATTTCCATTATTTAAATTTTTATAAATATTAGAACCATTAATATAAGCTGTGACTTCTTGATCTTTATAAGTTATATTCCCAGATGTTGAATAACTCATATTTAAATAATACCAAGCGTTAGGTGTATTGTTTGAGTTATAACTCCTGTTTGCAGATATAAGCCTGTTGATGTTATCATAAGTATATTCATATTCATAAGTTCCTCCTAAATTATTATTTGTTTGAGAAGCATTGTTTTGAACCATTGTTATGTTACCAATATTATCATAAGTATAGTTTAAGTCCTGCATTGTACCGCTATTGCTTACAGCTATAAGATTACTTAACCTGCGAGTTAGTGGGTCATAAGTATATCTGGTTTCAGAGTTATTACCATATTTCATGTTTATTCTATTTTCAAATTTATCATAACCAATAGAATTTATATAATTATAAGCTGTTCCATTTTTAGATCCTTCAAAATTTTGTAATGATCCCCCATTATTATATCTATAATTCACAATTTCACTATCAGGATAAATTATGCTTTGTAAACGATTCCAAGTATCGTAGTTCCATTCCATGGCAAAGGTATATGTTTCCCCTTTTGGCATTACAAAAGTATGAATATTTTTTGTTAATTCACCTAAATTACCATAATAAAATTGTTCAACTCCTGAAGCATCCTGTTGACGAGTAATTCTTCCACTTTCATTCCCCGAATTTGGGCCACCATATTCATAATAAACATTATTTTCAGGATTATTGGGATAATCAATTTCAACAAGATGTTTATAATCATAAATGTAATTTATTTGATGTCCCTGATTAATTAAATTCTGTGTTTGCATTGAAATTAGATTACCTGCATTATCATAAGTATAATTGGTAGTCCCAGCGTCGGGATGTATTCGTTGAATTCTATTACCTAACATATCATAATTATGATGGGTTTCGTTTCCTTCCGGATCAATACTGGTTATTAGCTCACCTAGTGGATCATATATAAACTTTGTTTTGGTTATTGTGCTGTCATCATTTGAAGTGTTTGCATAATCTGTAATTATGGTTGTTTTTAATTGTCGAACATCAGCAAAGATACCTGTTTCTATTCCATTAGCATCTGTTACTATTGTTTTAAAACGCAAAGCATTAAAATAATCATTATCAAAACCATAACTCATATGAGATGTTGTTAGATCTGGTAAAGTTATTGAAGTTTTTCTATCCATTACATCATAAGTTATATTAGTTGGAGTAATAGGATTAATGCTGTAATTAAATATTGAGTCGTATCCTAACTCTTCAGTAATCGGATATCTTGAGTTTGTAGCTCTTCCAAATGCGTCAAGTGTAACTTTTCCACTTACAATCATTGAGTCTCTATAAGCATCGTTATCAATATCATATAATGTTGAATTCTTTTTTGTTTGTAATTCTCTTCCTAATCCATCTGTAAATAAAACCGTAATTATTTCATTTCTATTGTTTGAAGGATCATAATGACATGTTCTTGCCCAAATTACTGAATCGGGATCTATCCAAACATTGTAACGATTGTGATCATCCCAATAATCAAATTTAATCGTATAAGGAATGTTGTTAGCAATCTCATTTGGTCCTAATACAGTTTTTGTCCTACCATAACTATCATAAGCAAATTTTATGATATTCCCAGTAATATCGGTTGTTTTTATTGGTTTGCCAAAACGAAAATCATATTCAGTAGAAGAACTAAAATTATGTTCATCAGTGACGCTAATAGGATAAGTATAAGTTATGTTATCATAATTATATAAATATTGTTTACGTTGACTATTCATATTTTCAGGATAAGTCATAGTAGAAATATTTCCATAAGAGTCATGAGTAAAATCAATAATGGCATCACTATTGGTGTTGTTAAGTCTTATCTCTGTCAAATTACCAGTTATAGTATCATATAAAGCAGAACGCGAACGAAGTATCTGATTAATATGCAATACGTTTATTGAACCAGCTAAAGAAAGTAAATTACGGGAGATTACAGTATCATATGAGATATTAGCTGTAAGATCATCTTCAGAATCTGCCATATCTCCATGGTCAATTAATTGAACTACATTTCCCCAACGTCCATAGATGTACTCTTTTTGAGTATGAATCCTAGATGATTGCTCTCCTTCATAAAAATATTTGTCTTCCTTTGTTACAACTGGATAGAAACCTTCATAACATCCAAGTAAATTATCTGGTATTATCTCTCCTGAACTTATAAGTGCAGCTTTCCAAGTATAAATAGTTTCAACAAATTTTCGATTGGCACTATCACTTAATAATTCATATTTTTTTAAACCTTTAAATAAGAATTTATCATTATGATAAGCATCTGTAACATTGCGGTAAATGTAACGGTTTGTAACGCCTGTATTCCAAGTAGAGGTAAT
Source organism: uncultured bacterium (assembly GCA_903911455.1). Classification (GTDB taxonomy): domain Bacteria; phylum Bacteroidota; class Bacteroidia; order Bacteroidales; family JACABE01; genus JBAXLO01. Next base: position 7,707 of record CAIWDQ010000034.1, on the reverse strand, counting down.
TACAGTATCATAACCAAAACTTTCTCTCTCATAGCGTTCGTAATAAGGATCTTTGTATTTAAAAGTGTTTAAAAAAGTATCTACACCATCACCAATATGACCATCAAAAACTTTTACTGAAGCAATTTGCCAGTTACGCTGAGGCATACGTTCAGAATTTTCAGAAAGTGAATAATCAATTTCAAAACTGCTAAATGTAGGGTTAATGACACATTTAAGCAAGTTTTGTTTGCCAAGATTAGAAAACCTTACTTTAAAATCACCTTCCTGGTTGGATACTACATAATCAGGATAACCATCGTTATTTATATCTGTTAATTGTATTTTTTCTTTTGAGACACTAGGACTTATTGTGATATTCGGATTTATCGTGAATTTTAAAGGAATTCCAAATATTGGAATTGCAAAGCCTAAAGTAGCTGAGAGATTTCCAGATTCGTTATAAGTTTGCCCACTTTCAGTATTAGTATATGAATGATTCTCAATTTGTTCAAAATTAGTAGTATATCCATGCCCAGTATTAAATTTTACTTCCATAATCCTATGACCTGGAGTATTATAATCCCATTTAACAATATCCTGTAATCCATCACCATTAACATCCATTAATTGTATGTTATTATTATTATCAGAAATTGAGCCACCAATTCCTATTCCATAACTATTTTCATAAATATTAAGCTGTCCGCCCAAACCAACAGAACTATTTGTACTTTCATCAACTCTTACATCTAATAAGTATGGCCATGTTTCTTTATTGGAAAATTTATAGCCAACATTTAAACTAACCTGACCATCATTATAAACTTTATCTGGTAAGCCGTCACCATTTACATCTGAAAGAGTATAATTAGTAGAATTATCACTTTGTGATGCAGTTGCAGATACGTTGCCATTACCTGATACTCTAATTTTAGTTCTTTTGGGGTCATTAGCTGGTACATTAGCAGTCAATGGGAATGTAGTGCCAAATGTCCCCCCCGATGAAGTAGTTGTATTTTGATTAACTCCTACTATCGGATAATTTAAACTTATACCTAACCCTCCTTGAGGAGTTGAATATTGAACACTACTTGCCCCTACAATATCAGGATAACGATCTCCGTTTAAGTCCATATAATCCATATACATATCAGTAGTGGTATTTGAAGAACTTGCACTTCCATTTATATAGATTAAACCTTCACCTCCGTTATATGAAGTAGTTACAGAATGTGTTTGTTTACGTGGAGCTTTCGCATTATGTCCGTTTATTATTGGTATAGGTGAATCATATTTTATGCTAACAGTGTCCAGTTTTTTACGTTCATTACTCATCCTATTTGCACCTACCATAGTTATATCACCAAAACCTCTCCACACATTTGAATCCAGATCGGGAAACATCATGCTAAAATAATTATTTAAGGGATCCATGAATGCATTATTATTAAGCAAACCTTGCAGACTGGTAAAATTTGATACCCCATTTATATTAAATCCTGGATTATTATTAAATTGTGTATCAGCATTTTTAAAAAACTCACTAACATTTAACTTATCTTCATCTATTTTAATACTGAAATCATCTGGTCTATAACAAAATTGTCCCCATCCTCTATATAAATTACCAAATTTACAAAGTGTATCTGTCATTGCTACATGTAATCCTGCTGGAATAGATGTAGAATTTATTAAGACATTAGCATCAGAAATCTTATCATAATAATTACTATTATCAGAATAAAATTCACAATAAATATTATCAGTTTGTGAAAGACTAATGTAAATTTCAGGATTAGAATTAGTAATAGTATTATTTGAAATAGAAAGTGTTTTCTTCCCAAGAATCTTATGCATACTTTTTATTACAAAAGTTATGTCTCCTGTAACTGACTGCCCTGATACATAACTTAATGATGGGTAAATAGTGTAATTACCACTAGAGAGTTGATATGGATTAGATTTTTTTATAACATGAGGATAGAAGCTAAAAAATATATTTGGTTTAAATTTTATACTTTTTAAATAATTAGTTGTGTCTATTGAAAAATTATCTGTCTGTGTATAATATAATTTAAGATTATTTGTAATAGCACTCCATTCTACATTTGTATTTGCAATTGCTACGAAAGTTAAGATATCATTAGAGTCAACTGTAAAACTTGTATCAATATAATAATTAATGGTAGTATTATCATTAAAATTAATTTCTTTAACTAAATTTGTTGTATTATTCTGTATCCTGTTTATCCTAAAATGGATTGTGTCACTTAATGCAGGGGCTGTTATACTTCCTCTTATACGAAGAGTTCCATGCATAGGCATTGATTGAAAACTTTTTGCACTTAACTGAAAGTCGTCAGATGCCTTATAAGCATTAATAGTTTTATTATCAGCATCTGTTAAAGTTGTATCTATACCTGTGTTTATATAAGTTATTTTTGGATCCCATTTTACATTATCAAATAACCTACTATCTTTTGGTTGCAACCTAAAATATATTCTATCTCCTTTATAAACAATGAGATTAGAATAAAAAACTCCTTTGGTATTATAATCATCAGCTGTTATAGCATCTCTGATTAATTCAGTTGTATTATTATGTTGTATTGTATAACCAATACCATCAGCTTGTTTTGACTGACTGCGATAAAATGACTCATCTTTTATTAAATCTATCGGTGCATTTATATTTACTGTCCCATTAAAAGGAGCAATCCACATTCTAACTGATTCATGATGTAAAGAAATCGGGTTTGGAAAATCTTCAATATTACGAACGTTTACTCCATCATTTATTTCACCTGTATATAGTATATAATTACAAGGGTTATCACCGACATAAACTGTATCAGAAGTGTTTTCTGTAAAATAATGTTTCCCATTTTGTTTTTGATGAAAATACACATGTCCTTCATTAATAATGTCAATTAATCCGTCTGCATTTACATCAGAAAAGTATACCGGAGTATAACTATCAGAACTTGTATTACTCCCACTTGCATTAATAGATGCACCACTAAGACCAAGATGTCCTTCTAAACCCCAAGAATCTGAACTTGAATGTTCTTTTAGGAAGCTACTTGCAAAATATAAAGTGTCAACCTTACTATCAAAAGAGTAACTACTGCCATTATATAACATTTTATGAAAATATAATTGATTGTTTTTTCGAAATACCTTATCCGGTAATCCGTCACCTGTTACATCAACTAAAGCAATTAATCCTTCAGAGGAGGAATATCCATAATTATAATTCCCACCTATGCTCATGCTTTTATCAGCCGGATTTCCAATTCCAACCTCAATACCACCACCACCACCAGGAGATAAGCTCTTAGAAGTGCTTAGATCAGTAGCAGATGCTGTTGAAAGACCTAAGAAGTCTCCAACAGTTCCTGTTGAGATATTATCATCATTTGAAGTAATTGTAACTTCATCTCCAAAATATGGAGTATTATTAAAATCAAAATAATTGAATTTAAATAATTTATTACCTGTAGTGACTCCTATAAGAAGTTCTTTATCAAGGGGATTATATCTACAAATGTCAAATCCACTCTCTTCATATAAGAAAGAACTTGCAGAAGTAGCCTGGAGTACACCACAAAGTAAACTTTTACCAAATGCACCAGGAGAATAACTAAAATAATATTTTCTTATTTTAGTGGTGTCATATTTTACTAATATTGAATGTAATAAATGAGCAGTTACTTCTCTTAATCCATATTTACAAGAAATGATCTTATCATCACGGCTTGCATCATCTCTATCAAATTCAACTGAATAATGACCATTTTGAGTATTCCAACTATGAGTATAGGTTATTTTCTTAATATAAATTTGAACCCCTTTTGGACCATTTATTGTACCTCTATTATGAACAGTATCATATTCATAAGTAATAGTATTGCCATTTAAATCTTGCGTTTCAGTCAAAGCCCAATAAGCAATATTACCATCATCATCTCTTAGTACTCCTTTTGCACTAATATCTGATGCATAAGGATATTTGCCATAATATGATGACACACCATTTCTATCTGTAACTATCCACCAATATTCTTTCGGATTAGTACCATGTCTGACAATTTTATTAAATGCACCCTCAACACGGGGATAAAATTGAGTTTGTGTTTGGGAAGTATTTCTATTAACAAAAGTTTTACGATTTACCTGAGGAATTAATGGTTGACCTGCTAAAAGATAAGATTCAGTCTCTAAAGTTTGACTATATCTTGGTACACCCCAACGGGTTTCAACTGAAATAGAAGGGATACTAATATCCCAGCCCATTCCCATCCAACCATTCCCACCACCACTATTGTATTGCAATGCAAGATTTGGTTGCATTCCCTGACGTCCAGCTGGTATTTCAATCGGAAAACTTACATTTGCCGTTCCCATATTATTAGCACTTGGTGGAGATATTAAATTTTGACCTTGTATTGGATTCGCTACTTTTATATCTTTGAGTGAAGTAGGAGTGTAAGCTTGTGTTTCTGGCATCTCGGGTGTTTTGATAATACTATTGATAAAATCGGTAAAATGATTGGTACGAGAAATTACCATACAATTTGCTTTATCTATACTATCCAGTTGTAATACTTTCCATGTATTTACGGTTTCATCAAAATAATAGGTGCGTATTTCTTCGGGTCTGTAGCCAACAGGCAATAATGTAGTATCGTATTTAATTTTAATTTTTAAATCTTTATCAAATTTTGAGCCATGAGGCAATAAACGATAACCTTTTCCATCTCCTGTTACATTTACCATGCCAGTGCCCATTACAGGCATATCAATAGAACGAAGTGTAGTTACTGATAAATTTGCTATTCTGTTTAATGAATTGGTATCACCGCTTAATTGCAGTCCCTGATGTTTAACATTGATTTTTTCTATTGGAGAGATTTGTTGTTCTGTATGTTGGATTTTGTTATTAGATGCAAAAGCAAAATCATAATCGCTTTGCTTATTAAATTTTATATTCGTTTTCAGTTGCATCTCATCTTCAAACTCGGCTATTACTGTAGCATTCCAAACTCCTTTACCTGTATCTTGTTTTTCGGTTAAGCCTTCAAACAAACCATTAAGATTATTTATTGGTTTTCCATTAATACTTAATTTAGCTTTTTCACTTCCAGTGCCACTCACAAAGCCTTGTAAATATCCATATTTTCTAAAATAGGTAAAATTATTCGGTTGATTAACTACTAATTTTCTTTCATCATTTATTAATGTTGGTTTAACTCTTAAACTAATGTTTCGTACCTTATAACCATAGGTTGCATTATCTGGAACTGTAAACCTGACGATATTTAACCCATCATGTAAAATTTTTGGATTTATTTGTTCACTTTGTTTACTCCACCCTTCACTTTTACAAATAAAGAGACCTCCGGTTGATAATTGATCATTGATACTTTTGCAAACAGAAGAAAAATCTTTTACTCCGTAAAGTTCATATTCTAAATACACCTCTGAATTATCAGAAACATCTTTATCAAGATTTATATGAAATACATTATAGGCAGGATTGTCAAAATGATCTTTGTTAAATAGTCCAACAATTCCTTCGTGTGTATTTGAAGATTTGTAAATTATTTGATTAATTGAAGAGTTTTTGATTGTTTTAGTTGGAGTATAAATAGTTTTGGTGTTTTTTAAGGTTGTATTATTGGTAGTTGAAGTTGTGTTAGTATTTATAATTTTTCTGTTTGATTTTCTTTTTGGTAGTTTTTCATTGTTGTTGATGAAGCTATAACCTGCAAAAACGATGATTGCAAGAGTGATTAAAAGGTAAAATTTCGTTTTCATGCTATTGAATATTTAATTTTATAAACTAGGATTAATTAATGATGAGTTTTACTATTTTTGTTTCTTCATTTGTAGCTATTTCTATAAAATAGTTCCCGGGCTGTTTAATGCTTTCATTTAAGAAATAATAGTTAGAACCGGATAATGTCTTTTCAGTTATTAATCTTCCTTGAGAATCCCGATATTTTAATCTGATGTTTGATTTATTTATCAGTTGTATTTCTATTGTAAAATCTCTATTGGCAGGATTAGGGTAAACAGAATATTTGTTTTCAGTAAAAGTAATATTAGAACCTGAATGAGAAATTGAATTCTCTAAATTCATACTTTTATTTTGCAGTATTTTAAATTTCTTGGTATCCTTTGCTCCTTTTATATCGGTAACTTTTGCCGTATAGACTCCCGGACTTAAATTATATAAATATTGTAAGGAATCACTGGAAGACCATGTAGTAATATTATTGGGCAAACTATCAGGAGTAAGGTTAAAAATAAAGGGAGGAGTACCTGTCATTACATCCAGTTTTGCAGAATAATTAACAGGATTATTGCTTAAAGGAGGTTGATCGGCTGAAGTAGCCAATAAAGTTAATTTATTACCTAGTAAGAAGGTGAAAATATCTTTACCTGAATTATCGGTATCCCAATTGATGTTAGAGAAATATACCTTATGATTTGTATCAGTACTATCCGATTGATAAATTTCAGTTGAGAATGAGGGAAAGTTTTCGTTGGCATCTCTGTTGATAAGCAATACACATCTGCCAACACTATCGAATTTTGAAACATCCAGTATCATTTGTGTTGGTATAGTATTAGCTGTGTTCCCTTTTACATTCATTAACCATTTTTTATAAGGAATATTACTTATTAAGTCGGGAGTCGTATCTATTCCCTTTTTAGTTAGTTCTGCACCATTACTGCTCCATATTAAGAAATCACCTTGATTTATCGGATATTGATTTTGAATGTTAGTTTTTGCTATGGTAGTTGCACCTATTGTCAAAATATCTTCGCCTCCATTAGCAGAAGATTGTTTTTGGTTAATGCTTAATAAAGTGTCTTTGCCTATTCCGGCAATTTTTTTTGAGTAGTTTATATTTTGCTGATAGTTCCAAATAATACTGTCTATTGAATTTACATAGTCACTTTGAAATAAAGTGATGCCATATTTTAGAGCAAGATAAGTATGCACTTTCTGTAATTCTTTGCCTTTTAAAACGTTTCTAAATAATAGAAATTCGGCTAATTTCCCTTTATAATTTAAACTATCAGTTCCTCCAAGAGTAATGAAACTATTGAGAGTATCAATATGCATGTCTTTCCATTTTTGCATGGAAGTATTAATAATGGCTTTGGTAAAAGTGCTGTCTGTGTACTTTAATTTAGTACTAACACTTTTCATTATTTTAGTTGTCAGGCTTGCATCCTTAGTATTATCAAGTTTAATGCGCCATATGCCTAATTCCTCTTGTGGTGATATTGCACGATAAACAGTTAGTACCGTTAAATTTTCTGTTGCTTTGGATTTGTAGGAGATATTAAAAGGCTTTGACAAAGAATCCATTTGAAAAGCCCTGTTAAAATTAAACAGCGTTGTATCAGGTAATAGTTGATTAGCTGTTGTAAAAGCATGGAGATTGTTACCACTGATGTCTTTCCAAGTGTTGTTGCTGTTTCCAGCTTTATCAGCCCTTAACCATATTTGAGGCTGAGTTTTTAACTCTAAATGCTGTGCAAAGACAATTATATTTATTGCCAGGCAAGCTAAAAGGATAAATGTTTTTTTCATATTCGTTTTATATTTATTTTGTTTTTAATTTTTTAATAAAAAGGTATGAACCTTTATTTATTTGTATATATTTACTTTGTTTTATAAAAGAATAACTATTATTTTTATATAAT
>CAIWDQ010000033.1 GCA_903911455.1 uncultured bacterium | reverse complement strand
TGATTAACCACTTGTTGCTGCTGCAATACATCCCATCTGATATAGCTATCATCATATTCGGGCTGAACTGAGAAATAACCTATATTCATTGAAGTTACATTATGAAAGAAATGCGAACCCGAAGAGGCATCTAAAGGAAAATCATCAAGACTCGTTTCTACAATCACCTTAGCATTAGATATCTGAGGCCAATTAACAGGTATCCCTATCCATCTGTCGCGCGTACCCCATCTGCCAGGCCCTATCAATATATATTTACGTCCTTCTTTGATCATCATCTCATTTAATTTCTCAATTTCATCAGCCATTTCATTAGTAAATGACTTATCAAACTTATTAATATCTACATAAATAACATCATTAATATCATTAATCAAACCATTGCCCATCCCTTTATGCGAAAATAGAATACTCTGCTCTTTATTGATAGTCTCCATATCAATATCATAATCTTCAGCATTGCCTAACAATGGTTTGATCTGCAAAAGATAAAACGAAGACCTCCCCTTTTCATCTTTATTAAGATCGATAGCAAATTCTATTTCAACAGGCGAACCCATTGCTTCCTTAACTACATCCAATACAAGCTCAATAGTATCAGGCAAAGGAGTATATTTGTATTTAAGAATATTTGCAAAGTTAATAACTCTGGGTCCAGCCTGAGTTAAGCCGGGAACTATCCTATCATTATCAATATCATAAACAGAAGCACTATGACGAATTGAACCTTGTTTTTCAGCAGTAGATATATTTAATTTAATTAAACCCGCATCCTCTCCTTCTAACAGATTAAGCGGTTGTGGCTCCAGATTAACAGCATAAAAATCAACCTGCGAAGTCTTATACTGGTCTTTAGGAGTATTGATTTCGGTAGTAGGATATTTAGGTGAAAAACGATATGCCTTTTCGCCTTCCACAACATACATCCCCAGCCCAACAGCCATGATAGCAAAGCCTTCTTCAGGCTTCATATGCGAAATGGGATAGTAATTATAGGATTGAGCAACACCACTTATATGCGGATAATAAACTTCATCAAACGTATTACCAACCACTTCCTGAATAACAATAGCCATCTTTTCTTCTTCTATCTTATAATGAATAGCCTCTACGTAACCTCTTGCAATTTTAGAGAAAACAGAAGCATATACAAGCTTAATAGCTTCCATCGTCTGTTGCAGTCTGATCTCAATATCAGGATGGTTATTAGGTATAATATATGTTTCAAATATTCCAGCAAAAGGCTGCATCAACGAATCTTCGAACAAACCTGAAGAACGGATAGCAAGTGGCTTGGTAAGTTTCTTTAACAGAATCCTGAGCTTACGCACTAAACTTTCAGTTAGCTTTGATTCTAAAAACTTCCTTTTAAGCTTTTCATAGTCCTTTTCTTCAAGAATATACTGATATAAATCGTTTCTATCAATAAAATAATCGTACTCATCAGTACCAATAATAGCTGTGATAGGAGCACTTATATTGATATCAGGTATAATCTGAGCAAAATCAAAATTATATATCAATGTATTGATAAAAGCCAGACCTCTCCCTTTGCCACCTAAAGAGCCTGAAGCTAAAGAAACAATATTACTTTGATCAATAACATCCGACTCCTCAAAACTAATAACTTTACCTTTGTTACGCTCGTTCCTGTGTTTTTTTAATGCTTGAAGAAGAAAACTTCTCAGCTCTTTACCATCTTTAAAATCAGTAGTTTTTAATGGATTAATAATTCTCGCAATCTGGATCTCACCTCTGGCCATCAACCATAAAGAAAAATGGTTACGTTTGCCGTGATAAATAAGAGATTCATCAGGAATAGTTTTCAACTGACGCTCAAACTCTTTCAGAGTAGTAGCTACTGCAATATCCCTGCCTTCACCATCTTTATAAATAAAATTACCAAAGCCTAAATAATGACTTATAAAACTCTTAATATCCTGCGAAAGACTATTAGAATTCTTATCAATAAAAGAAACTTTAAGTTCGTAAGCCAGATTCTGATTCTCAATATCCGAAGATTGAATAATTGTTGGCAAATCTTTAATCTGAGTCCTGATATATTTCACAAGATCATAACCTGCATTCTCATCCAGTTCATCATTTCTGGAGAACTTCATATCAGTAATGAGGCACAAAAGATTATCTTTATATTTATGAAAGATATCAATAGCTTCTTCAAATGTCTGAACATGTAATATCTTAGGACGTGCCCTTAACCTTAGCACTTTATAAAGCTCATCAGTACTAACATCCTCTATTAAGCGCTTGGTTTGTTCCATCACACTTGAGTAAAGCATTGGCAAGTATCTGGAATAGTATTTTGCTGAATCTTCAACGAGTAAAATAACATTAACCAATCCTATACGGGTATCATTTTCAACATTCACCATATCTTCAAGATACTTAACCATCGCAAAGAATATTCTAGAATCACCATTCCATACAAACACACGGTCAATAGCATTTCTAAACTCCTTCTCCTTATATATAATAATGTCACTATTATTATTAAGCAACATAAATATAGGGATGTAAGGGAATTCTTCCTTCACATTTTTACTAATAACAAGTGGTGAATGTTTATCAACGCCCATCATAATTATAATAAGATCATAATGCTTGGCTTTAAGCATCATAATAGCTTCTTCCTGAGACGAAACTCCCGTAACTCTAGGTATTGAAGTCAGATTTAATTGATAATACTCACCCAATATATGTTCAGAAAAGCGACCTTCATTCTCTATATTATAAGCATCGTAAAGATTAGCTATAATAAGTATCTCAGTTACCTTAAAAGGCATTAAATCATGAAAAACATCTCTATCATAATTCTGTTTATTTAGAAATCGTTGAAGTAACTGACGACTACTTATACCTTTTATATTTAATTCTGTATTTTCTTTATCATCAGGCTTCTTTAAAATAGCTTTAGCTTTTAAGCTATTAAGATAATTAACTATAATAGTAGCTAAGTTATCAATCAAATGACGTTCTTCTTTCAAAAAAGGGCCTTCATCTAACTCCGGAAATGACTTTAAATAATACACCTCTATCGAACCCTTTAATTTATCCAGTGTTTCAAAGTTTTGACGTTGAATAAAGGGAGTTTCTATAAAATCAGTAGTCTTGAACTCTTTCCTGTCATAAGTTATTTTAGCAACAGTAAAATCAGGATATTGCCATGCCTTAGGAAGTAGAGAACATATTTGTTGTAAAGTCTCTTCAATAGGTTTGCCTTCTTTTAATATCTTTGTTGTTTGGTTTATTGCAGCAAGTTCTTTTAATCTCTCACGATTTTCAAAAATTAATCTTTTAAGACTATCACTAGTTTCAACATCAATATCATTGGCATTAATCTCATCATCTACAATTCTAGTTTTGTCATTTTCATTATATTTTGAAGAAACAAAACTATTAAAATCAAAGCCTATACTCTTCATTGTAAAATGCAATGTTCTGTCTTTAATAAGTATTGGTGAAAAAATTCCATTTAATAATAATTCAGAACTATCTTTCTTAATAAAAGTAAATTCATCAGTTATTACTTTCCCATTACGAACATCATCCCATATATGCTGAAATTTATCAGATTTATAATAAGAGCGATTTAATAAGACACTCAAATGATTGCCTTTAAGTTCATCGTTATTATAACCTAATAAATTACATATATCAGAAGTTGCATTTACTATAATACCGTCAAGATTAAACTCTAATAAAGCCATAGTATATATTTTTAAAAAAGGCTAAAATTACACATTTATATTAATTAAGGAGGATATTTAAAAAGATTTTATTATAATTCATACCTTATTTTAACAAAAATATTAATTGTTCATCTTTTGATTGAACAAAATTAAAATTCATTTTCAAATTAATTTTTAATGTTTTATACTTTAAAAAGAGTCTGATTTTAAAGCTTATTAAGACTTTAAATTAGATTTAACATTTCGTTAACAAAATAAATAATACACATTTGTGATTTGGTAAACAAATTTTCCATAACATTGCACCATTAAAATTAACACAATTAATTAATTTTTTTTAAAAAAATAAACATATGACAAACATTGCTTTAACTCAAAAAGTTGATCAATTCATGGCAAAAGTAATTGCCAAAAATCCTAGTGAAACAGAATTTCACCAGGCAGTAAGAGAAGTGGTAGAATCATTATTCCCATTTATTGAAGAAAATCCAAAGTATAATGGAATTCTTGAAAGAATAGTTGAACCTGAAAGAGTTATCATGTTCAGAGTTCCATGGTTGGATGACAAAGGAAATTTCCAAATTAACAGAGGTTTCAGAATTGAAATGAACAGTGCTATTGGACCTTACAAAGGTGGTTTACGTTTCCATCCTACTGTTAATTTAGGCATCTTAAAATTCTTAGCTTTTGAACAATGTTTCAAAAACAGCTTAACCACACTTATGATGGGTGGTGGTAAAGGTGGTTCTGATTTTGATCCAAAGGGAAAATCAGACAATGAAGTAATGAAATTCACACAAAGTTTCATGACTGAATTACAAAGACACATTGGTCCTGACACAGACATTCCAGCTGGTGACATCGGTGTTGGTGGTCGTGAAATTGGGTTCATGTTTGGTCAATACAAAAGACTAAGAAACGAATTTACTGGTGTTTTAACTGGTAAAGGTTTAGAATGGGGTGGCAGTTTAATACGTCCTGAAGCTACTGGTTACGGACAAGTTTATTTTGCTAAAGAAATGTTAGCTACTAAAGGCGATTCTTTCAAAGGTAAAACTGTTGTTGTTTCTGGTTCTGGAAACGTTGCTCAATATGCAACACAAAAAGCTACTGAATTAGGTGGTAAAGTTGTTACTATGTCTGATTCTAATGGTTACATTTATGATCCAGCTGGTATTGATGCTGAAAAATTAGCTTTCGTTATGGAATTGAAAAACGTTAAGAGAGGTCGTATTTCTGAATATGCAACTAAATATAACTGTCAATACGTTGAAGGAAAAACTCCATGGGGTGTTAAATGTGATATCGCTTTACCAAGTGCAACACAGAATGAATTAAATGGCGATGATGCAAAAACATTATTAGCTAATGGTTGCTTCTGTATTTCAGAAGGAGCTAATATGCCTTCAACAGCTGAAGCAGCTGAATATTTCGTAGAAAAGAAAGTTCTTTACGGTCCTGGGAAAGCAGCTAATGCTGGTGGTGTTGCTACTTCAGGTTTAGAAATGGCTCAAAATTCACAAAGATTAAGTTGGACAAGAGAAAAAGTTGATCAAGAATTACATACTATCATGGTTAACATTCACAAAACTTGTGAAAAATATGGCAAACAAGCTGATGGTACTATCAATTATGTAAATGGTGCAAACATTGGTGGTTTCGTAAAAATAGCTGAAGCTATGTTAGCTCAGGGATTAGTATAATTGTCTAATATTATTATGAAGATGAAAAGAGGTAAGATTTTCTTACCTCTTTTTTTTTGTATTGATAAAAAAGAGTATTTTTGCTGTTCATTTAATAATAAAAACATATGAAAATTTATTCAAAAGTTTCAAGTTCCTTAACCGTTACTTTGATTGTTTTACTTTCTTTCACTACAATAAGTTATTCTCAGAAAACAAAATTTACTAGTAATAAAATTTTATCTGGTTATAAAGAAAAGGTCTCAGGCATTGATATTGATTATCATTCTCATGAATCATATATTAATGATGCTTTACTTACTAGATGCACAGATGGAAATATGGCTATTGAATGGAAAACACAAGTAATCCCATCTGATTATAATGATAAAGAAGTTACATTCACATGGATTGCAGGCTATTCGTGTGGCACAAGTAGTGCTAATAGAAAGTTTGATGTATATATAAATAATGAATTAGTAGTTACTTTTACGACCTTATACCCAAAAAGTCCTCGTACTTGGAAATTTGAAGGTAAAAACAATGTAGTACTTTCTTTTGAAGAAAAAATTAGAGATAATGTTGATGATGTGATGGGTAATATGTTTATAAAGGTCCCAACAAGCATCTATAAACCGGGAGAAGCATTATTAATGAAGATTGTTGGAGAAAAAGAAGATAGCAAAGACTGGTATATGACTTTTAAACATGATATATCTGAAAAAGTAACCGTAACTCCTCAACAGGCTATTGTTAAAACCAAGGATGGTAAAATGCAGTTAATTGATGTAGATATTTATCATATAAATCCATCAGGGAAGGTAAGTATAATTATTAATAACGAGCATACTAAAAAAACAGTTTTAGATTTAAAGTATGGAACTAATAACATTACAGTGTATGCACCTATGTCAGTGGTTGCAAGATCAGTAAAAGTTGAAGTTTTAATAGATGATTCAACTTTCTTTAATCAGGATTTGTGGGTATTACCTGTAACTTATCGTGAATTATGTTTCTTATCACATGCGCATACTGACATTGGTTATTCTGACTTACAGCAAGATGTTATGCAAAAGCATATTAAAAATATTTATGATGCTCTTAAATTAATTAAGAAATCAGCTAACTATCCTTCTGAAGCAAAATATATCTGGAATATAGAAAGTTCTTGGGCAGTAGATCATTTTATGCAGCAAGCAACCAATGATGAAAAAACAGAGTTTATTAATGCTGTCAGAAATAATTCAATTGCTATAGCTGCAACATACAATAATATTCTTACTGGTATTTGTCAACCTGAAGAATTGATTGAATTAACTTCATATGTTAACTCTTTTGCTAATCAATACAATGTTCCTCTTACCAAAACTATGATGATGAATGACATTCCTGGTTTAAACTGGAGTCTTGTTGATGCCTTGGTCCAAAGAGGGATTAAATATATTGCAAGTGGACAGAATTATGGTGGAAATGGACCTGAATATGGTGATAGAACTGGAAGTTCAATGGGTGCGTTAGGAGATAAACCTATATATTGGGTTTCTCCATCTGGTAAAGAAAAAGTTTTATTATGGCTTGCAGGTAAAGGTTATAGTTGGTTTCATGGATTTAGTGCTACTAAATTAGGTTCAAAAACCAAACATAAATTATTACAGTATATGAAAGATTTGAATGATCAGAATTATCCTTATGATATGGTTCAGATAAGTTATACTTTTCCAGCTGATAATGGAACAACAGACGAAGATCTATCTGATTTTGTTAAACAATGGAATGAAACTTATGAGACTCCTAAAATGATTAATTATAATGTTAATACTTTTATGGAAGATTTTGAAAAGAAATATGGTTCTAAGATTCCAGTTATGCAAGGTGATTTTACTCCTTATTGGGAAGATGGTGCATTATCAACAGCTAAAGAAGAAACAAAAGTTCGCAATGCCAGTGAATTTTTACATAGTTTATCGGCTTATAAAACTATGATTTCATTAAATAGTAATAATAATAATATTATTAATCTATCTGAACTAGAAAATAAAGCATGGACTAATATTTTAATGTTTCAGGAACATACTTGGGGTTCTTGGAATAGTATTTCTGACCCTGATATACCTTTTACAACAAAACAATGGGATTATAAAAAACAATTCCAAGTTGATGCAGTAAATCAGGTTAAACAACTTATGGATACTCTAATTTATATAAAAAATGGAAATATTATTCAAAGTGATTATATTGAAGTCTTTAATCCTAACTCTTGGGAAAGAACAGATATTGCTATTATTCCAGATAATATTTCACTAGAGAATAGAAAAGTTATTTTGGATGAGAAAGGGGTTAGACATCCTATTCAACATTTAGCTACAGGAGAAAATATATTTATTGCAAAAGACATTCCTGCATTCACATCAGTTAAATACCATATTACAGATCATAATATAGTTGAATCCTATCCTTTATCAGTAACTAAATATTCATTAGAAAATCAATTTTATAAGATTAAAATTGATAGCATCACAGGTACTATAAAAAGTATAATCCGTAAGAAAACTTCACAGGAATTAGTTGATCAAAATAATAAATTTAAATTTAATCAATATTTATATATTCCGGGTTATAATCCTGCAAATGTTGTTAGCAATACAAGTTGTGAAGTTACTATAAAAGATTTCGGACAGGTAATGGCTTCTTTATTAATCAGAAGCAAACCTCAAGGAAGTAAAGAGGTTTTACAGGAGATTAGACTTTATAATGGTATTGATAGAATTGATATAATTAACACTGTTGATAAATTAAAGATAAGAGAAAAAGAAAGTGTGCATTTTGCGTTTCCTTTCAATGTTATTGATGAAGATGTTAAGATAGGTTTAGGCATTGGTTATCTTCAACCAAATGTTATGCAGTTAAAAGGGTCTAATAAAGACTATTTTTGTATGAATAACTGGGCTGATGTATCAAATAAGCAAATCGGCTTTACATTAACTTCTAATGATGCACCATTACTTGAAATGGGTATTCTTAACAACGAAGATCGTACTAAAACTACTCATAAAATATGGATTGATACTATTGCACTTTCAAGCACATTATTTTCGTATGTAATGAATAATTATTGGCATACAAATTATAAAGCTGATCAGGAAGGAATTGCTAGTTTTAATTATAAGATTTTTCCTCATAATATGTTTGCTTGTGCTGATGCTTATAAGCATGGTATGGAAACCGCACAAGCATTTATTACAAACATTACTGATAAAAATACTCCTACAGTAAAACCTTTTTTCTCAATTGAAAACCCTAATATTATTATTACTTACATTAAAACTAATGTTGATGGAGCAATTCTTGCACGTATTTATAATGCATCAGGTAGTAATCAAAATGCTAACATCAAAATTAAAGATAAGAAAAGAGTTTATAAAATATATAATAGCAATGCTAATGGAGATAAAGGGAATGTATTTTTAAATGACACTTTTGGTCCACATGAGTTTAGGACAATTCTAATTTATTAATTTTTTAAATAGATTTTTATTGTGATTCTTGATAAAAATAAATTAATTCTGACTTTTTATTTTTTTATTTGAACCATAATAAAAAAATAATGAGCAAAGTTAATTTGGGGAGAGTCATTATTTTTTAATAATGACCTAAGTTAATTTAGGGAATGTCATTATTAAATTTAAAAGCCCTTAGCCGAATTAATTTTATCAAATTTTATTTAATTTTATCCATCCTTAAATAATGTATGCCTTAAAACGCTTTAAATGCATTTCACTGAAATAAAGTACCCAAAAACACAAAAATAATGCATCTCCCCAAATTAACTTTGCTCATTATTTTTTTAAAATACATTTCATAAAATTAAATATGCTCATAATTGATAAATTTATGCACATTTTAAAATAAATGAAAAAGGAAGTAAAAAAATATTTTGATAAAGAAAATTTAGACGGGGATATATTTAGTTTTTTTGTAAAAAATAGATTATGAAGAAAATCAGAAATTGTTTTATAGCAATTTATATTTAAAAAAACTTTAACCCTAGCCTTCATGGCTAGGGTTAAAAAATGAAAATTTCTTTAAATTATAATGGAAACGAATATTGCGTATTATCTACTGTAACATTTACCTGCGAATTACATCCATCTGCACTAATAAAATCAATATCAATATTATTAGTTACATTTTGATTACTTGAATTTAATGAATTCATCACCATATTGATAATTCCATAAACAATGTATTGACATTGCGTAGTTATTTTCAATTTATTTGCAGGTGAAATACTACCAGTAACTGAACAACTTGAATTATTATATGCACTAAAGTTTCCTTGGAAAGTAAATTGATCATCACTTATTGTTGAAGTAAGTGCTCCATTATCCCATTCTATATGATACAATGCTGAGAAATTAGTTGTATCATTTCCTTTAATAACTCTTGTATTTGAAACACTGTCAGAGAAAATCTTGGTGCTTGAGCCTCCCATATTAATAATATCATTAGTTCCTTGAACTGAATAACCATTTATATTATAGCCATTAAATGTAATATGACAAGTAGCTGCCGAGTCTTTTATATTACCATTGGAAACAGTTGCCATAAAAATACCACCTGTTGTATTAGTTGATTTAGTAAGACTATAATTAAAAGTAAAAGTATGAGAAGTAGAATTGTATGTAACAGTTGCACCATCCAGGTGTCCAATACCACCATTCATAATTAAAGTGTCATTTGATGCCTGTGTAACAAGATTAAAAACATGAGTATAAACTCCCTGTATTAAAGCAATGTTCTGTGCAAAATTCGTTTGAACACTGTTTGATGGAGTTGAATTATCATCCTTTTTGCATGAATATATAATTCCTGCAAGTAGTGTAAAAACTACTATTATTGTAAAAATTCTTTTCATTTTATTATAATTTTTTAATTATTAAAGACCTTTTTTATTAAGAAACAATTAAGACAACAAATATACGAAATATTTTACAATTATTCAAGTTTAAAAAAATATATTTTAATTTATCAAATTCTATTATACTTAATTTCATAAAAAATTGTTTCAAAAACAGTGTAATTATTAAAGTTAAATAGATCATCCACTTATTTTATTCCTTATAAAAGTCTGTGCTTTCAAATATTTTATCAGCAGATTTAGCTATGAAACCTGAATAGAAACTTCCTGTTAAGTCAGGATATCTTTTAGCAAATTCATAATAACATGAAGGTATTTCAAAGGGACCTTCATTGAAATTAACTTTTATCAAACCTGATCTTATACTCGATTGTTCTAATAATTCTTCAGGAGTACCTTTTATTTCTCCTTCCGAATCATTTATAAGAAAACCTTTGTTCTTAAGAAATGAATTTACTTTTTCAATAGAATTAAATTTCTTTAACTTATTTACATTTACAGTGAAATGATTAGCACAATAACCGAATACATAGACCCATGCTGCATATTCTGACTCTTTTCGTAGTGTGTTATATGTTTCATATGAAATATTACCCCAGATATTTCCTGAATAAATTAGATCATCAGAAAAAAGTTTGCCTTGTGGAATCGCATTAATTATTTTTTTTATATTATTCTGAAGTTCAAAACTAAATTCTTCAAGAATCAATTCACTTATAAAAACACGTGGAGCATGTTCGTCTGTTTTATGCTCAAAATGTTTTGCAAAAAGATGTTTTGTTTCAAATGTATAATTCCCCTTTTCTTCATATCCATTTAAAATAAAAACTTTTGAAAGTACATTAATATTAATCCTTTTATCGTTAAAAGTTCTGAAAGCAATATGGTCGTTAAGTACTTCTTCTCCTTCTTCAACTAAAAGGTCGTAAACTCGCTTGGCATGTGGATTTTGTTCAATATAATCGACCCACAAGTGATTAAATATATCTGTATGGTTCATATAATGTTTATAAATATAGTATTAAACTACATTAATAAACAAGCACTAATAACAATTGTTTGAAATTTAATAATGAAAAATATTTTTTAATTAGCTTACTTTTTATGTAGTAACACAACGTTTTCTACATGATGTGTATGAGGGAACATATCCACAGGTTGAATCTTTATAACATCGTATTTTTCATTCATTAAAGCAAGATCCCTTGCCTGAGTGGCAGGATTACAACTTATATAAACTACTTTTTGAGGAGCAATTGTCAGAATCTGATTTACAACTTTCTCTTGCATACCAGCCCTTGGAGGATCAGTTATTATGATATCTGGTTTTCCATTTGTCTCAACAAAATCATCATTTAAAACCTTTGCCATATCTCCCGCATAAAAATAAGCATTGGTAATATTATTAAAAACTGAATTCATATAAGCATCTTCAATCGCTTCAGGTATTGATTCAATACCTACAACCTTCTTAACACTTCCTGCAATATAATTAGCTATGGTTCCGGTACCTGTATAAAGATCATACACAATTTCATCACCATAAAAATCAGCAAACTCTGCAGCTATTTTATATAGATTATTTGCTTGTTCTGAATTTGTTTGAAAGAAAGATTTAGGACCTATCTTAAACTGCAAATCTTTACCACCTTTAAAATGTTTCATTTTCTCAACAATAAAGGGCTCTCCTTTGTAGCTTACAACTTCAAGATCATTTATGGTATCATTCTTTTTTCCATTCACAACATACATAAGTGCAGTTATTTCAGGGAAATGTTCTGCAATATGGTTCATAATTTTATCTATAGCTTTTATATACTTATCCCTTACTATTAAAATTACCATCAAATCACCTGTTGTTGTAGTCCTTATAATTAAATTTCTTAAGAAACCGTTGTGAGTTCTGGCATCAAAAAATGTAAGATTATTCTCAAGAGCATACTTTTTAACTTCATTTCTAATGGTATTTGACGGATCTTTCTGTAAATAACATTTAGTGATATCCACCACTCTATCAAACAAC
>CAIWDQ010000032.1 GCA_903911455.1 uncultured bacterium | reverse complement strand
TTTACCGGGTCACGAGGCCCGGTTTTTTTATTAGGCTATTAGCAATTTAGCAGTTTAGGAGTTTAGGTAAGAAAAAAGTTGGGCTGAAGCCCTAAATCTTGCTATCATTTTATACACGACATAAATGTCGTGCCTAATTATAAAAGCAATTTTATTTTTATGAATAGACATTTTATCACATTATTAAATAGTTTTTCCTAAAAGTCTAAAAGCCTAAACACCTAAAAGCCTATTTTTATTGGCATTCACTCCCCCATGCGTAATTTGTAATTCGTAATTCGTAATTGTTCCTCAAAAATTATGTTTTTTTAAGCATTCCATATAAATATTAATGCTTACTTTTGTCCCTGCATTGGTGTCCATTTTGGACTTAATAGGGAATACAGTGAAAACCTGTAACAGTTCCCGCTGCTGTAAGTACCGTGATACTCTTTAAGCTAACATTTTGCCACTGTCGTGATTTATTTGATGGGAAGGCCGCCTAAAGAGGGTACGAGTCAGAAGACCTGCCTGCGCAAAACTAGTATTCAAAGCTTTCGGGTTAAAAAGCGATGTAGGATTCAATAGCTTTTCTATTCAATTCACACAAAACGATCCAAAAGTTTTGAAGTTTAAATAAATTATATGTTAAACTTTAAAAACTTTCTTAATGAAAAAATTTAAACAACTTTTAAATCTGGCTCTTTTGCTATGCTTTTTTATTTGGCATGATGTTAATGCTCAGACAGTAGCCACATTTGACGATTTACCCTTAGCAGCCGACACCTTTTGGAACGGCTCTAATATGGCAGGAGGATTTACCGACGGGAGTATCTATTTCCCAAATACCTATACCAGCTTTGGTGGCTCAGCTTATGCATGGTCGGGGTTTGCATATAGCACTGTTGTTGACACTTTAACACCCGGCTTACCCAATCAGTTTGCTGCTGCTGCCGGTAAAGGGTACAATCATTCAACAACCTATGCCGTTAGCTCCGTTTTGGCTGATTGGGTTACGTATCAGCCAATTCCTAACGTCATTAAGTTCAATACTGCAAAAGCAATTACAGGTTTTTATGTAACCAACAACACCTATGCATATTTATCTATGCTAAATGGTGATGCTTACTCTAAGAAATTTGGAGGAAGTACAGGTAATGATGCTGACTGGTTTATATTAAAAATAAAAGGCTATCATGCAGGTATCGTTACCGATACAGTTAAATTCTATCTTGCTGATTTTCGCTTCAGCAATAATACATTAGATTATATAGTAAAGGACTGGCGTTGGTGCGACCTATCATCTCTGGGAACAGTTGACAGTATTGCATTCACTCTATGGAGTTCGGATGTAGGACTTTATGGGATGAACACTCCTTCGTACTTCTGTATTGACAATTTTAATGGAACAACTCCACCTAACGCTATCACTGAAAATAAAGCTGAACAATTTGACATGAATGTATATCCAAACCCTTTCATAAATAATGTTAATGTAACATTTAATGATAAGTTTTCGGGTAAACTGACGTTAAGTGATATAAGAGGAAAAGAAATACTTACAATACCTGAATTCAAAGGCGGAAGCGTAGATTTAAGTGAACTGAAAACGGGTATTTATGTTGTAAAATATAGTACATCTAAAGGTATCGTTACTAAAAAGCTTAGCAAAAACTGATACCATGAAATTGAAGTTTGTATTCATACTATTATATGTCATAGCTTTAACGGCTAAGGCACAGTATCCAGGACCTGCGGGACAGGCCGGCACAACTGCCATAAGCAAGGACAGCCCAATTTTGATAGATTGGGCTGCCTCTTGCACTGTAACGAGAGGATATCTAGACATTGCCGATACCACTGCCGAAGATCCGGCTGCACCCGGTAATCATTTTGCTTCGTTTGGTTCTAATCTTGATGCATTGGGTATAGCTGATAATGCTTCAGTTAGCCTTGGTGATGGCGGTGTGGCAATACTTACTTTCAATCATCCGATAGCGAATGGACCCGGCTTTGACTTTGCTGTATATGAGAACTCTTTTGACGGGCGTTTCCTTGAGTTGGCTTATGTATCTGTTAGTTCTGATGGCATTCACTATGTAACCTTCCCTTCAACATCCCTTACCCAGACAACAACACAGGTAGCTGGTTTTGATACCCTTGATGCCACTAAGATAAATAACCTTGCCGGGAAATATAAGGTGCTTTACGGCACACCATTTGATCTTGATGAGCTTAAGGACAGTGCCTTACTTGATGTAAATAATATCACTTACGTGAAGATAACCGATGTAGTGGGAAGCATTTCGGAGTACTTCAGCCGAAAAGATAGTCATGGGCACATCATAAACGACCCCTATCCAACTCCATTTATGACCGGGGGCTTTGATCTGGATGCAGTTGGCATTATACACAACACTACCAACACAGGAATTAATATACTTAAAAATAATACCTCTATAAATACCTACCCAAATCCGTTTATTGATAAATTAAGTATTGATTTTAGTTATGAAAAGTTGTTGCTTGGCGCAGAAATAAGCATATATAGCTCTACAGGTGAAGAACTTCTTCATCAAAAGATAAATAAAAACCTACAACTTAATACTACTTCCTTTTCAAAGGGTATGTATTTGATTAAAATAAGCCTTGATAATGGAGATAACTTGTATAAAAAGGTAATCAAATACTAAACATTTTTTTCACAATGCTGAAAAATGTATGCATATTAAGCTTGTTTTTAATACTTTTTTTGGTATTTCCTACAGTTAATGCACAACACTTAAAAGATACTATCCAACTGAATAGCATTAGTATAAGCTCCGAAAAATTAGATCCTCACCATAGTCTCAAAAAGACCAGCATTGATAGCGTAACTTTAGCTGAGAATATCAGTACCAACTTATCGGATTTACTAGCGTCGCATTCGCCTGTTTTTATTAAGACATACGGGCAGGGAGGTCTGGCGACTGCCTCCTTCAGGGGCACAGGTGCTTCTCATACTTTAGTCAATTGGAACGGAATTGAGCTTAATTCGCCCATGATCGGGCAGCAGGACTTCTCAATGATAAATGTTTTTTTTATTGATGATATTAACTTGTTACATGGAGGTAGTTCTTTGGTCAATAGTTCGGGAGGTTTGGGAGGAAGCATTAATATTTCAAATAAAAGAGAGAAAGAAAAGATGCATCTGCAGTATGTTCAGGAAATAAGCAGCTTCTCAACCTATGGTTCTTATCTTAGAGCAGGTTTTAATCTTGGTAAATGGTATTCGGATACGCGAATTTCATATAAAACCTCTGCCAACGATTTCACTTTTAAAAACAATGCAATTGAGACAGGTAATTATCCAGAGCAAACACGTCAGGATGCAGATTATAAGCAGTATTCTCTTTTGCAGGAAGTGTATAGAACTTTTAAAAACAACGAAATTTCTTTCCGTTTATGGCTTCAAGAAAACGATAGAGTAATTCCCCAACCGATAGTTGTTCAGCCATTACCAGGGAATGAGCATCAGGACAATCAGTTTGCCCGTAGTTTATTTGAATGGAAGAATTTTGGTGATAAATATAAGTTGAATGTAAAACTTTCATTGTCTTACGACTATCTGAATTATACCAATAAAATTGCGAGTATCAATTCCGTTAATAAAGTTAATTCCCTTACGGGAAATATTAATTATAACTATAGCATTTCTGAAAATGTTATGATTAATATAGGCATGTCTGCCGAAGAAAACAGAGTTAACTCAAGCAATTATACCGATTTAAAAGAACGTAAACAACTAGCTGTATTTGGAAGTATTAATGCACAACTCACAAAAAGACTTGTTTCATTTCTGATGTTGAGGGAAGAGAATTCGGATAATACATTTTTACCTTTTTTACCTTCATTAGGCTTAGAATATGCTTTGCTTAAAGATAAAAGTATAGCAATAAAGACTCAGATCTCAAGGAATTATCATCTGCCTACTCTCAACGACCTCTATTGGTATCCGGGAGGAAATCCAAACCTACTTCCAGAGGAAGGATATTCTGCTGAAGGTGGTATAAAGTATCAATCAAAGAAAGAACTGAAACTAAGTTTCCAGTCGGAGTTGACTTATTTTTATACCAATATAAACAATTGGATTTTATGGCAACCCGATGCCCTCTACCGTTATTGGAGTCCTTCAAATATTAAAAAGGTTTTGTCGCAAGGTATTGAAAGTTCCGCTTCAATGGTGTATAATATAAACCCATTTATCTTCAGATTAAATGCAAACTACACTTATACCTCAGCAAAAAACAATAGTCAGATTCGCATAAATGATAATACTTCGGGTAAACAGTTGATATATGTTCCTCAACATTCGTTCAACAGTAGCTTAAGGACAGAGTGGCGAAATTATTATGTGTCGTTTTATGTGCATTATACCGGGAACAGATTCACAAACACATCAAATACAAGATATATGCCATACTATACTTTGACAGATGTTATTGCCGGAAGAACATTTAAATGGAAAGAAAGAAAAGTTGCATTACAGTTTAGCATCAATAATATCTTTGGAATAGATTATCAGGCAATCGCATGGCAACCGATGCCGGGCAGAAACTATCAGTTGTTAATCCGTTTAGATTTAACCCAGAAATGAAAAGATATTATCATAATATAATAAGAAAAAGCTTTACTTACGTGAAGATTTTAGTATTGATACTGCTTTTTATCATTGCTTTTTCCTGTAACAAAAACAACGATTTTGGCGAAAGAAGTACCGATGCTTCCAATTATATTCCCGGCAAGGGAGTATTCATCATCAGCGAAGGAAACTATACCTGGGGCAATGGCATTATCTCCTTTTATGATTTCAATACACACAAAATTGCCAACGATATATTCTATGCTGTCAACAAACGTCCTCTAGGAGATGTCCCGGTGAGCATGCAACAGATAAATGGTTTGATATATGTAGTCGTTAATAACTCAGGCAAAATAGAAGTTATATCTCCCATTGACTTTTCATCCGTAAAGACAATTACAGGTATGACTTCCCCTCGTTTTATTCAGCAGATAAATAATAAAAAGGCTTATATCTCCGATCTTCAACAGCCGGTTATAAATATTATAAACATAGAAACCAATACAATTACAGGACATATAAATACAACCAAGGCTACCGACAGGATGCTTATGTATAATAATCTGGTGTTTGTGTGCAACTGGTCGCAGTACTATGTGCATCAGAATAACAATACAGTACAAGTGATAAACACTAATACAGATAAAGTTACGGACAGTATTATTGTGGGTAAAGAGCCTAATAGCATGGTTATGGATAAGAATAATAAGTTGTGGGTGCTGTGTAGTGGAGGTTATAATAATGAGGAAATCCCATCGTTGGTATGCATTAATCCTAATACACTTAGCGTGGAAAGAACCATTATGTTTGCAAGTAAATATTTGTCACCCGTAAGTCTGGGAATTAATGCTACTAAAGATACATTGTACTATGTAAACAACGACATTTATAAGATGTCGATAAATGAAACTACACTACCTGCAACACCTTTTATTAAAAAGAGCTCACGACTGTTTTATACTCTTGCAGTGAGTCCGTTAAATGGGGAATTATTTATTAGTGATGCTATTGATTATACCCAGAATGGTTTCGTGTTCCGCTTTGATGCCAACGGAAACGTATTAGATTCTATAAGAGCAGGTATAACTCCATCCTTTTTTAGTTTCAATTAACCATAATACGAGCTTCTGCTAGTAAGTTTCTTACTTTATTGCAATATTCTTATAGTGTTCGAAACGCTCCAGCACATCATTCACAAAACGATAGGTCTCAATGCCTCTTGCATAACCATGTTCAATTAGAGGGTCATTGTAATACTTAGGCTTTGAAAGGTTTTTCATAATAAAGTCAACGTTATTGGTCCAGATATTTGGGTCTTTTTTATATTTCTTTGCCAGAATGCGGGCATCCATTACGTGTTCGTAACCTACATTATAGCAAGCAAGTATAAACTTAGTACGTTCATCTTGATTTGTAATCTCTTTTGGAAGAATATGATCAATATATATTTTTAATAAAGCCCCACCTCTTATCTGTTCGGCTGGTGAAGATTTGATATTTACACCAAACCTTTTAGCAGTTTCAGGCATCATCTGCATCATACCAAAAGCTCCCGACCAACCTGTAAGTGTAGGATCAAAATGCGACTCCTGATAGATGAGTGAAGCTAGTAATTGCCAGTCCCATTTGCACATCTTAGCATATTTCTTAATCTCTTTATCGTACTTTGATAGTTTTCCTTTCTTATTAACAAAGTATTCGTTGTTGGCTATATTAGCCGAACGCGGATTGCGATAATAGGTATCATAAATACGACTGTATTCATTAGTTTCCTTAAACTCCACAAGCCATTTGTTAAGTTCATTAAGCAAACTATTGCAGTTTTTTCTAACAGCCCAAGCCAGATTCTGCTGAAAGCTTATTGGTGTATTAACATCAATATTACTGAAGTACGTTTTGTTGACCATTGCAGCATTTTCATCAGAAATAGTATAATCAATAGTGCCATCCGAAACCATTTCAATCAATAGCTCTACATCACAAGTGTCGCTGCTAATAATATTTATGCTGTCACCTATCTCATTCTGGAGATTTTGTAGTCTAACTACATGAGAGCTATGCTTAAGTACGTACACATCTTTCCCGGCAAGGTCAAGGAGGTTGCGGATGAAAGGAGTGCTATGAGTAGTATCATCATCGCTATCCTCAATTCGTTGCACCAAAACCTGACGAGTCTGCATTATTGGGATGCTAAAGTCAACTATCTTCTTACGGTCGTTGGTTATCGTAAAGTTGTGTGCAATCAAATCGCATCTGCCGCTGGTAAGCTGCATTACGTTTGTATATAAATCATTACTTATAATAATTTCAAGCTTCACACCTAAGTGTTTTGCAAAAGCATTGAGCATTTCTAGCTGAAAGCCCATTGGATTGCCTTTATAAATGAAATAATCTGTGGAATTATAATTGGTAGTAGCCACAAGTTTGCCCGACTTCTTAATCTTTTCAAGTAAGTAATCCTGAACCACAACTGTAGCCTTCTTTTGCTTGCAACCCACCACCAACGCTACTATAACTATAGCAGCGAGAATAGTTGTTTTCCTTAATACTTTGTACGTCATTCTTAATTTATGAATTGAATGATACGAAATTATGAAAGAAAGGTTACCGTGGGCTTGTTTTTGAATTCTAAGAGAACTTAGGATAACTAGAGTTTGAAGAACAACAATTAGCAAAAGCAAAAGGGGAGACTGCTTTTACACTTTTACGAATACAATATTTAAGAATAAAGCTACTCATTTATTCGTACTATTAACGATTTACGGATATTTAATTTCAATTCACATCTTAAAAATCCTCAATTACAAAATGCTTCAAAGCATCTATTATTTGCTAGTTAGGTTTCTCATACTTAAACTTACGATATTATTTTAAATAATTAAGAAAAGAATTATTTTTATGAATATAAATCTTAAAAATCATTGCAATCCATAAAGACAAGGTTTTGAGCACATACTATTTTTTGCAAGTCGTAAAAAAACTTTCAAGATGACTTGAAACCTGTTGCAAGTCATAAACGGGGTTTCAAGATGGCTTGAAACCAGTTGCAAGTCATAAACGGGGTTTCAAGATGGCTTGAAACCAATTGCAAGTCATAAACGGGGTTTCAAGATGGCTTGAAACCAATTGCAAGTCATAATCGGGGTTTCAAGATGACTTGAAACCAGTTGCAAGTCATGAAAAAACTATCAAGATGACTTGAAACTAGTTGCAAGTCATAAAAAAACTCCTGTGATGACTTAAAACCAGTTGCAAGTCATAAACGGGGTTTGAAGATGACTTGCAACGATTATTATCAATAGTTTGAATCTTTTTTATGATTTATATTCTAATTAACAGAAGAGGTTTCTAAATTTGGATAAATCAAAAATAAAATTGACAACATCAGTATTTTTATACATAATTTTTAAAAAGAATCTCTCATCATTAACTTGGTGGGAGTTTTTTTTATTTATAAAGTATAATAATTAAATCACTAAATCACCAAATCGCCAAATGCTTTCCTTTACTTATTTATCTTCTCAAAGTCAGAAGCTAAAAAGGCATCAGGATTAGTAGCATTTATTTTATGCTGATCAAAATAAACAGGACGTCCATCTTTAGTTGAGATCAAAAACTTCCAGCAAACTCCTTTGCTTGCATTATTACCCGGCCCTACTTTATGAAGTATTATAACGTCGTTTTCGGTATGTTGTTTAAAAGCATTTTCAATATCTTCGGTTGTCACTAGCTTTACAACACCCTGATAATACTTCTTTATCTTTTCAATAGTATTAACATTATCTGCAAGATCCTCTTTTAAAAGCCAGAGTTCTTTTTCCTTAATATTCTCAGTATTTAATTTAGTAATATCAGTAAACTTAACATTAGGATGCTTAAGATTATAATTAACCCAGAACTGCATAAACTGTAACACACCACCTACTTTATAATTAAAATCATCCTCACCCTCCTCACTATAAATTGAAAGAGGAACCGAACCCAGATCAGGCATTTCATTTAGATTTTTAGCTTTGCCACCAAGCACTAAGTTCAGCATATTATATTTATAGGACGAACCTTTATAATCAAGCATAGCATCCGAAAGCATAATAAAAGAATACGAACGATTGGCTTTCTTCTTCTCAAAATCTTTTTGAGTAATGAATTCATATTCGGTAATCTTCCAGTAATCTGCAACAGCTTGTTTAAGCACTCCATTAAACACCGAAAACATATTATCTTCCAAAACAATTAATGTTTTAGTCTTAATGAAATCTTTAAAATCGTTTTCTTTGGCATAATTGATCTGCGAATAAGAAGTAAAGCCAATAATGATGCACAGAAAAGCAGTTATAATAAGTTTATGTTTCATTTAATTTAAACCTCTTTCTCTAATAATATTAAGTTCTGAAGCAGTAAAGGTTCCTGCTGTATAAAGATTCAGATATTCTTCAGAAACACTCTGATTAAAAAGAATAATATCGTCAGAGTTAATCGTAATATCCACACCATTATCATAAAGTACTCTTGCCTGATGATTTGCTATATCTTTAGATCTTCCTAAAATAACATTACTTGATGGGCAAACATTTAAACGAATATTATTATTCCTTACCCAATTCATAACCTCTTTATCATCAGCAATAGAAATACCATGTTGCACTTCGTTAAGATGTAATAATTCTATCGTTTCCCTTACTGATTCAGCACTCCCAAACTCTCCACTGTGAGCTTTAAGTTTAAGATTGTATTTCTCGGCAGTTCTATAAATATTAATATATTCTTTAGCATCCTTAACAAGCTCATTCCCGTAAAGGTCAATAGATTTAAAATAACCACTCTCAATTAAAGGAATAATAGTTCTTTCAGCATCTTTCACATCCATATCTCTGGCAAAACCAATCTCAGGATTATAATCTATTTCAGGAGCTACTGATTGATGAGTATCTATTAAGAATTGACCAAAAGCAGCAACATCAAATTCATTAAAAAGAAGAAACAAACAATCAATACTCATTTCCAACTTACTTACACCATCTTCTTTAGCTTGCATAAAAGCAAGTTTCATAGCTAGTTCTCTCCCATCTTTACTAACTATATATTCTTTAAGATGCGTAAATATATATTTGTTCAAATCATTGATATCAACAAAACTATTAGGTGGAGGAGGAATTGCTTTTCCTGTATGTTTCCGCAACTCACTTAAACGACTCCCTAAAGGGCCGTGGTTATGAAGATCACTTTTGGGAACTTGCTTAAGCAGTTCCAGGTTCTTTGTTTCTAATGCATGTATAAATAGTTCGCTATTACCAGTCATCTTTAACTGCTTTTTTGCCTTGCATTGTCTTTTTCAAAGATTCAATAAGCTTTAAAACATGTTTATTAACTTGCGCAAGATATTCATCCCACATTGGTGTATAACCTGATGATTTCTTATCAAGCCATTTCTCTATTGGTTGCCTTGAATTGTCCTTTAGGAAAAAGCCTGTAAACTTATACCTATATTTGTTATCTTTAAACTGAATTG
The DNA here is from genome assembly GCA_903911455.1 of uncultured bacterium. GTDB lineage: Bacteria > Bacteroidota > Bacteroidia > Bacteroidales > JACABE01 > JBAXLO01. The sequence goes on along the minus strand of CAIWDQ010000032.1, from coordinate 3,070 downwards.
TAAAACTATATTCAATAGTTCCTGTCTTCACTTTTACACCTTTATCGTCGGCTCTTTCAAGTTGTAAACGATAAACTCCCTGGATTTCTCCTTTCACATCATCGCGAACTCTTGTAACGTCAGCAGGGTTCTTAAAATTAATATTTACCCATTCAATACCTCTTTTATAAAGCTCATATTGACTTCCTTCTTCCTTTGTTCCTCCCGCATAAGTTATGAGATTGGTATTTGAATCAACAGGTATTACAACCCTCATAGTATCCTGAGCCTTTATAAATGTTACACTTATAAGCATTATAAGCAATAACGTCAATTTCTTTATTTGCATTTGCATGATCATTTAAATTAAGTTACAATATTAGTAATTTCCTAGATAGTATTAACAAATATTCTGCCAAGTTTATTAAGATACTTTTGTTGATAAACATCACAACGCTGTTTTTTAGTGTTTTATTATATTAAATCTTTTTAATGATAATATGTTTTTAACTAATGTTAATTAATTAGCAGATATTTCTACATAATTTAGGTATGATGATTAATTTTTTCATACTTTTGTATTGTTTTAATGATGTAGTAAGATATAAGTGCTTAACTCAGTTTAAATGAATATATGGTGTAACAATTATTTTTGTACAAAGTATACATAAGCTATAATAATTTAAAGATGAATCTGTCATTCGCTGTAATTTTATTAAATATTATTGTCTGTTGTTTACTGATATTAGGGATAAACTATTATCGGAAGATTGCCAATACCGATGAAATTACAAGCCTCAACAATTACAGATGGTTCTATAAGTATCTTTCACGAAAGTTTTCTTTATATAAAAATCAAAACAAGAAACTAAGCATTGCAATTATTGATATTGATAATTTCAGAGTCTTCAACAAGATTAATGTACATACAGGTGATGAGGTTTTAAATGAATTTGCTTACGAGATGAATAATTTCTTTATGAAAGAAGCTATCATTACCCGTTATCGTATGGGCGATGAGTTTGCACTTATTTTCCTTAATAAAAACAAAGACGGAGTTACCAACAGATTCTTCTCACTTTGCAAACATTTTAATGAGTATTCTTTTAACGGTTTGCCCGATGATTTTAAAGATTATAAGATAAGCTTTAGCTATGGTATCGCCGAGCTCAATTCGGATATACATCATCTGGACGATCTTTTATTTAAAGCTGAAGCTGATTTAGCTGAAGCGAAGAAAATGAAGATTAGACAATAGGCATTAGGCATTAGGAAATGAAGTTTAATAACTTTTAGTATGACTAAAGTATTAAAACTCACAAATACGATATGTTACTTTTGAGAGAAGATTTATTTTTGAATCTTTGAATTCTTGAATTATTGAATTTTTTGCTTCAGGCATTAAAGACATAAAAAAAGGGCGGTACAATTAAGTATCGCCCTTTTAATTTGTATCATATTTTAAGTCTTAGTTCACAACTATTACACAGTACTTAGAAGCTTTCCAGAAATCTTTTGGATTGGTAATGGTAAGTTTATCAACAAACTTATCGGTACCTTCAAACTTATACGAATCAGTTGGATGATTAGTTAATAGTTTAGCTTTTTTACTATTAATCGTTATGCTTGTTGTTTTTGTGATGTCAATCTTTTTAAAGTAATCGCTGTTAAAGTCCTGTTGAACCTTTTTAGTTTTACCTATTCCAATAAATCCTCCACTCTTAGTCATTACTTTATTGGCAACAAGTTCTTTTTCTGTCCCTAAAGTGTAGTAAGCAGTATTTAATTCGTCAGTCTTTTGCGAAATAACTTTTTCCTTAGCTTCGTTCACGCGTTTCATTGTATCTACCGTAGCATTAAGTGTTTCTACAGTAAAATTCATTGTCTTCAGTTGTTCTTTCAGTTTATCAATTTCCCCATCTCGTTCTTTCAATTGTTGTTCAAGATGAGCAATCATTTCTTCAAGCTTTTTGATATTCATATTAGAATTTTTCAATTTCTTTTTAAGACTGGCAATAGCTTGTTTATTTTTCTCCATCAGATCATTAATGTTCTTAATGTCATCGTTGATACGTTCGCGGACATCTTGTTTTATTTCAGGATTCTGTTGTGCGTTTGTTGCAATTAAAGATTGTGTTGCTTTAACTGTTGCCAAATTATTTTCAATTTGATCAAACGATCCGAAGAAATCATTTAGGACAGAATCCTTAGAAGTAGTAAGTTTTTTAAGGTTCTGATTTTCTTCTTTTAATTTCTTTAATTCACTGTTAGTACAACTTGCCATCACTACAGCAAGGATAAGTACATAAATTATTTTTTTCATTATTATTATTATTTTATTGATTAACAAAATTACACATTTTTTATTGTGTATGAATGCTTTTTTATTTAATTTATTTTATTATGATAAAAAAGTACTTTACAAATTTGTTGAGTAAATCACTTATTTTTTAAAATTATCAATAAATATTCTATCAAAATTCATATAATTTATATCATAAATCAAATTATTTAATCCATTAATATATAGATATTAAAAAACATCACTAATTAAGACCTATTTCTGGAACTATTGATATGATGCAGTTTAATCATTTCTAGCGCACACATCATATGCTCTTCCGCACACAGGATATGTTCCTCCGCACATTGGATATATAGCTCCGGAGATTAGATATAAAGCTCCGTCAATTGCATATACTCCTCCGCACTTTGGATATACTATTCCGCACATTGGATATGTAGCTCCGTCAACAGCTTTTACTCCTCCGCACATTGCATATACTCCTCCGCACATTGCATATGTTCCTTCGGTAGCTAAATATGGACCTTCTTTTTCTTTTTTTCTTTAATTTTTTTTATGATGAGAAGTAGAATTATCATCAAATGGATGTTCTACTTTTAATAAATATAGGGATGTTTTTAGATTTTATACATCATCATTATAATCATTCCTAAATTCAACTAATAAATGCAACTTTTAAGAGGATAAAGAGTAATTAATATTTTCAAGACAAAAGAGAAAGAAATTAATCTTCCCCTTTGTCCTGATGGATAAATGTTAATTTTACTCCGTCCTCGTCAAAAAAAG
>CAIWDQ010000031.1 GCA_903911455.1 uncultured bacterium | reverse complement strand
TAACTGGATTAATTTTAGAAATTGAAGATGAAACGTACATTACTTTAACTAAAGAAATTAATATTATTGAAAAAGAACCAGAAATACTAAATGTCATAAAATTAATAACACCTTGTAATACTGATATCCCAAAAGAGATTAAGCCTTATATTGATAAAACAATTAAAGGTAAAGAAAAAGGAATAAAAAAAACTAGATAAAACATCAAGGCACGCAGATAAAAAGGAATCATTCTAAGTTTAATTAAAATTCGTATCTTTGTAAAATAATTATAATGAATGAAGAAAAAACAAATAATGAAAAGAGTGATGAAGATTTTTCAATATTAGTAAAAATTGTTATTGTACTTTTCTGGTTTAGTGAATGGAAGTATCGCACTGGTTTAAAAGAATTGGGTTATACAACTAAAAGTAGAAGTAGAACAATTTGTGTTATAATTGGAATTATCTTATATAGTCTAATTATTATATTAGCAAATATTAATACTATTCATAAATAAAATCATTTTATTATATTTATTAACAATCTTAAATCTTATTCTTAAAATAACTACTTTTACAACGTCAAGTTTTAGTAGGAACTTTTGGTTTAAAGAAATGGATTTCAAAATATTCAATTAAATGATAAGTTTCAATCTGACATAATTTATAATTAAACGCTGAATTAATCATTATATAATGCCTGAATTTACTCATTTACATGTTCACACGCAATATTCAATATTGGATGGCTTCTCTGATATCAAGAAACTTATAAGCAAAACCAAAGAGTTAGGGATGAAATCTATTGCCATCACTGATCATGGTAATATGTATGGCGTTTTCAGTTTTTATACAGAAGCAACTAAGCAGGGCATCAAGCCTATTATTGGTTGCGAAGTATATGTGGCCCATAATACAATGTCGGAAAAGACTAAGAAAGATGATCGTAGTGGCTATCATCTTATTTTACTTGCTAAGAACATGGAAGGCTACAAAAACCTTTCAAAACTTGTTTCCTATGGATTTATTGATGGGTTTTATTATACTCCCCGTATTGATAAAGAGTTGTTGCGCAAGTATAGTGGAGGTTTAATTGCAAGTACAGCTTGTTTGGGTGGCGAACTTGCCAAAACAATAATGAACGAAGGGATTGCAAAGGCCGAAGATGTGGTAAACGAATTCAGAGAGATATTCCACGATGATTATTATATGGAAATGATGAATCATGGGTATCCCGAACAACGTGCTGTTAATAAAGCTATAGCTGAATTAAGTGCAAAGACAGGCGTAAAGTATATTGCCACTAATGATTTGCATTTTATTAAAGCTACCGACTACGAGGCGCACACTATTTTAATCTGTTTGAATACCGGTAAAGATATTAGCGATACTGAGGGGATGCATTATACAGGGCAGGAATACTTAAAGTCGCCAGCCGAGATGCTTGCTTTGTTTCCCGAATATCCCGAAGCTTTGGATAATACCCAGGAGATAGTTGCTAAGATAGAAGATTATGATCTTAATAAGAATCCGATTCTTCCTGTATTTCCTTTGCCCGAAGGTTTTGATGATGAAAATGTATATCTGGAACATCTTGCATGGCTTGGCGCAAAGAGATTGTATCCTGAGATTACCGAAGAATTAAAAGAGCGTATAGAGTTTGAGCTTGCAACAGTTAAGCATATGGGTTTCCCCGGATACTTCCTCATTGTTCAGGATTTTATTAATGAATCGCGGAAGATGGGAGTAAGAGTAGGACCGGGCAGAGGTTCGGCTGCGGGTTCTGCGGTTGCTTATTGTTTAGGTATAACTACTATTGATCCTCTTAAGTATAATTTACTTTTTGAGAGATTCCTTAATCCTGATCGTATCTCAATGCCTGATGTTGACGTTGATTTTGATGATGTAGGAAGAGATAAAGTTATAAAATATGTAATTGAGAAATATGGTAAAGAAAAGGTAGCTCAAATAGTAACCTTTGGTAGTATGGCTGCCAAGTCTTCAATTAAAGATGTTGCCAGAGTTTTGAAACTTCCTTTACAGGATGCCGAAAGATTAACAAAACTTATCCCCGAAAGGGCAAAGAATTTAAGTGAAGCATTTAAAGGTTCATCCGAATTGTCTGAAGCCAGAAATAATGGGGATGAATTAACCCGTAAGACGCTTCGTTTAGCAGAAGAACTGGAAGGTTCGGTAAGGAATACTGGAACTCATGCTTGTGGTATAATTATCGGGCCCGAAGATCTTACTAACTTCGCTCCATTAAGTACTGCAAAAGATACCGATATGCCGGTTATCCAGTTTGAAGGAAGTCTTGTTGAAAGTGCAGGTTTATTAAAGATGGACTTTCTGGGATTAAAAACCCTGACTATAATAAATGATGCTCTTATAAATATAAAGCGTAGTAAAGGAATTCTGGTTGATATAGATAATATATCTCTTGAAGATGAAGAGACTTACGAATTATTTAGTAGAGGAGATACAGTAGGGATATTCCAGTTTGAGTCGGATGGGATGCAGAAATATCTGCAGGAATTAAAACCCAACAGACTTGACGATCTTATTGCCATGAATGCTTTGTATCGTCCGGGACCTATGGAATATATTACCGATTATGTTAACCGTAAGCATGGCCGTGAAGCTATTACCTATGATTATCCAATCATGGAAAGGTATCTGAGCGATACTTATGGTATCACAGTCTATCAGGAACAGGTTATGCTTTTGTCTCAGGCTTTGGCAGGATTTACCCGTGGGCAAGCAGATTCATTACGTAAAGCGATGGGGAAAAAGCAGATTGAAACTATGAATAAGTTAAAAGATGCTTTTGAAAAGGGTTGTATTGATAATGGGTTTGAACTTGAAAAGGTAAAGAAGATATGGAATAAATGGGAAGCTTTCGCTGAATACGCTTTCAATAAGTCGCATTCTACCTGTTATGCTTATCTGGCTTATCAAACAGGTTATCTAAAGGCTCATTATCCTGCAGAGTTTTTGGCTTCGGTTCTTACCCATAACTTATCGGATATTGAAAAGGTTACTTTCTTTCTTGATGAATGTAAACGTTCGGGGATTCAGGTATTGGGACCAGATGTTAACGAAAGTCAATGGAGTTTCTCTGTTCCTAAAGATAATGTTATAAGGTTTGGATTAGGAGCTGTTAAAGGTTTAGGAGAAGCACCCGTTGAAGCTATCGTAAACGAAAGAGAAGCTAACGGTCCATATAGATCAATATTTGATTTTATTAAAAGAGTGTCCTTAAAGAATATTAGTAGAAGAGTTTTGGAAGCTTTAGCAATGAGTGGAGGTCTTGATTGTTTTACCGAAATACATAGAGCTGTTTTCTTTGCAATGGATGGCGATATATCTTTTACTGAAAAACTAATAAGATATGCCAACAATCATAACGAAGCTTCAAGTGCAGGACAACATTCGTTATTTGATGATCCGGGCTTAGCTATTGATGAACAAATTGCTACGGATCCTGACATACCAAGAGTTCCTCATTGGTCAAGTATAGAACAGTTAAAGAAAGAAAAAGAAGTAGCAGGCTTTTACTTATCAGGGCATCCTTTAAATGATTTTAAATTGGAAGTTGATAATTTCTGTAATGTAAATATCCCAACTTTAAAACAGGATTTAAAAGTTTTGCGTGGCCGCGAATTAAAGTTTGCAGGAATTGTTTCTTCGGTTAGTCATCGCACAACTAAAACAGGAAATCCTATGGGTTCTTTTAGTATTGAGGATTACGATGACACCTTTTCTCTTACGTTATTCTCTGAAGATTATTTAAAATTTAGACACTTCCTTAACGAAGGTGCTTTATTATATATTAAAGCTACTGTTAAAAATAGATATAATAGTGAAACTGATTTTGAGTTAAAGATCAATGGACTTACACTTCTTCCTGAGGTTATTGAAAAGTACACCAATCGTATTACTATTAATATTCCTTTACACGAAGTAAATGAAAAGTTATCAAAGAAACTTAAATCTGCTATGCTTTCAAATAAAGGTAAGTGTTCATTAAGACTCAATATATTTGATGGCCCGGATAAGATGAGTATTAAGATGCTTACGCGAAATGTTTTTGTAGATGCGCCTATGTTTTTAAAAGCTTTGGAGCACGAACATGTTCTTACATTTAAACTGGATTAAAATTAAGGTTTTGATTATTGAGATATAATCTGTTTAATAAAATGATAAAGGAATACTTTTCCTAATAGCTTAAAAGGCTAAACAACTAAAAGCCTTTTTCCTATATTGTTTTAAGGAAGTCTTCAATAGTATTACATTGGAATGTGAAGCCTTCTTTTAATAACCTTTCGGGAATTACTGCCTGTCCATCGGAGATAACATCTGCACCTTCACCATATAAAAGTTTTAAAATGAATTTAGGGACAGTAATTAAAGTTGGTAGTTTAATAGCCTTACCGATAGCTTTGGTAAGTTCAATATTTGTGATTGGATTAGGAGATGTAAGATTAAATATTCCTGAAAT
>CAIWDQ010000030.1 GCA_903911455.1 uncultured bacterium | reverse complement strand
ATCTAATTTGTAATTTTGTGATCTCATAAGTTTCAGATTTATTATTATTAATGTTATTTACTACAATACAAACTTAGTAATTATTTCTGAAACTTATTTTTTGCAAACATACGAACTTAAGTGCCTAAAGTTGTTTTAAATTACTTTAGGTATTTCCCGCGTAATTCGTAATTCGTAATTCGTAATTTCCCCTAATCTTTCTTATAGATATCTGCTTTCCAAGTCGCATCCTCAGTTAGGCTGAGGTTAGTAATATTTATAAAATGATTATTTGCATCTCCTGTATTAATAATCCTGAAAGATTTATTCTTACCTTTCTTAACTTTTTTACCATTAGCTGTTCCAACTTCGGTATCTGCGGTAAGCTCCAGGCCTATAAGCAAATCGCATGAACCTGTATCATGTAAGAGAATCCAATCATTTTTATCATAAATAGCTTGTGCAATATTTACAGTTGCTAAAGGAGGTATTGTGCCACTTAAGTGAATAATAGTGTGAGGTGTATGTCTGTAAAGGGTTTCAAGTGGAAAAACGCCATGCATGAAATCATAATTACAATTAGTCTTGAATTTTGCGAAGTTATATGCTGCAAAGACAGCCACATTAACAGCAATTCTGCCGTTGTCTCTTCCACTACGATCTTCTGAAATATCAGTTTTGGCGATCTCATGACTATCTACAGCATTGTCATATCTGGTTTTGAAGGATGCTGCTTTTAAATCAAAATCTGTTGTAAAATCTAATACGTGTGTATGAGCAGCAGTAGCATAACGGTTTATTAATAAAGGGGCTGTGGTTTTATTCATATCATTATAATCTTCCATTCCATCAGGATAAAACTGAATATATAGATGATGTTGTTTCTCAAAATACTTATCCTTAATCATTCCTTTGTGATTGCTCACAAATATTTTGAACTCTGATTCAACAGTTTCTCTAACTTCCTTAGCTCCTGTACCTAAAGGAACATCAATAGCAAGGCTGAGTAAATTATCTCTAAACGAAGGATAAACTGCATTTATCATAGCAATAACTTCGGTGTAATCACCATTTGTATTAGCTGCAACTAATTTATTGTAAACGCTCCCTGTAAAAACATTCATGCGAGGATCAGTTATTGCATCGTCATCAAAAATATTTTTAATATCGCTAATTAATGTTCTCATGATTTAATTTATTAAGTTATTTATTGAATAATTAATTGATAGTTTGTTGCTAATTGTATGATATTTATATTCCTCTGATATTATAACACTATACTGAAAATAATTAAACCTTTCTGAGATATCTTTGAATGAATTGAAAAAACGATTTAAAGTGTCTGAGATATTCAGGTATGCCTCCCAGAAAAGTTTGGATGTATCCGAGATATTTAGGTATGCCTCCCGGAAAAGTTTGGATGTATCCGAGAAATTCAGGTATGCCTCCCGGAAAAGTTTGGATGTATCCGAGATATTCAGGTATGCCTCGCGGAAATGTTTGGATGTATCCGAGATATTTAGGTATGCCTCCCGGAAAAGTTTGGATGTGTCCGAGATATTCAGGTACGCCTCCCGGAAAAGTTTGGATGTGTCCGAGATATTCAGATATGCCTTCCGGAAAAGTTTGGATGTGTCCGAGATATTCAGGTACGCCTCCCGGAAAAGTTTGGATGTGTCCGAGATATTTAGGTATGCCTCCCGGAAAAAATTAATAATATCAAAAAAATCCGCGAAAGCGTACTTTAATAAATTAGAGGTTTCACTAATTTCACCGTAAGGCATAAATAAAAAATTGGAAGTGTCATCACTTAAATATATAGCAAAAGCTGAACGACTGAAAGTAGAGTTGTAAAAACTAGACCTGAGAGTATTTGTAAGTGTAAAATTATGAAGGTTATAAGCCCTCATAATTTTGTGATTTTGCGATTTGGATATTTTGTGAATTATTCATGTTGCGAAATTAGTTATAATTTTGATATGAATGCTCTCTTTTCTTTTTTTTATTTTATTATTAGGGATTTTCATACCTTATAATAAAATAAAACACATCATAAAACAAAAACAACAACTAATTATAATGAATAAAAGTGGGTTTAATGAGCTTAATAATACATTGTTGATGGGAATAAGGGGTGTGTACAAAAACAAAAAGGCTGCCTGAATTCAGACAGCCTTTTTGGTGTATATTATTGTGATGATCTATTTGTTGACGATCATCTTTAATGTTTTTGTGTAATCAGAAGTCCTTAAAGTATAGAAATAGGTTCCTGAACTGAAGTTAGTCAAGTTAATGTCTATATAATGAATTCCTGAACCTTTGTTACCTTCGTCGATTGTCATAACTTTTCTACCGGTTAAATCGTATATGTCGAATGCAACCTTTTCTGATTTAGTTAATTCGTATGATATTCTTGTAGAATTATTAGCTGGATTAGGTACATTTTGGTATAGAGTAGCATTTCCTTTTTCTAAGGTCACGATACCAGTTGGATCGGTAAGATTGGTGTTTAATCTGATCATTGAAGGAGAATTTCCTTTGCCAAAATAATACCAGGTATTGTCGGTATCATAGATATACATAGCGTAATCAGGTTGAGGAATGTCGCTACCTGAGGCAATTAAAACTGTATCGCTACCACCGAAAGCCTGGATTGCTACGAAGTAAACAGAGTCTTTTTGTAATAACGGGCAATTAGCGGTAAAATAAAGTTCGATAGATTTAGGACTTGCTCCAACGGTTGTAACAATCTCATTTGATTGAACGAAATGGTAGGCAGATTCGGCAATTACAGTTTTAGTTTGTCCCCAACCTCTGTAAAGTATAGCTTTAATTGGTGCATTAATAGTTGTTCCTCCAGCAATTACAGTTGTAATTGATTTTGCATAAGTGTTTGCAGTTACTTCAACGAGATGAGCCATTTGGAAAGCATTTAAACTAGCTCCGGTTAAGCCATTCCAGTTTGCATTTCCATCATAGTAATTATTATCACGAGAATAATACCCATTTGTACTTGTATTTACAACTATATTGAATGTATCTTTATATGCACTTTTAGCGATAGAATCGCTTGACACGTACATTGCAATTCGATGAGTACCTGCACTACTAATAGTGTGGAAAGTATCTACTTCCATAGTATCGTGAGCCATAGTTAAAATGGTAGGATAATTTACAGAAGCACCTGTTTGTCCTGAATTAATTTCTTTTAAATGTAATTTAACATTGGTCTGTGTAGCACTGCCTGAGTTCTTAACGCTTCCATCCATTGTAACAGGGAAAGCTTGACCTAAAGGAATTTGAGAATAACCGCTATATAAGAAAGGTGGATTAAAAGTAACGAAACCAGCCCATATATCAAGGAATTCTAAACTATTAGCAGGTAAATCAGCAATTGAAATATCATCAACATCTAATGAAGCTCCATCAGAACCAATATACTGAAAAGCAACTTTGAAGGTTGAACAAGTATGATAAGCTGATAGATTTATAACTTGTTTGTAATAAGTATAGGAAGTGAATGTACCAACGCTATCTTCGGTCCATAAAACTGACCAAGAAGTTCCGGAGTTTGTACTTACCAATACTTTAAAATCATAATTATTATGAGGATTTACTCCCCAATAATAACTCATATTCCACCAGAAGTTAAGCATAGGAGTTGTTAAAGTAGTTAAATTCAAAGTAGGGGAAATAAGCCATTCATTTTGTTGAACTAAATTAGGATCATACACAATCTGTGCATCTTTTGCTCCTGAATGAGGACTAGTGGCTTGAGTCCATGAAAAAGAAGCATTAGTAACTGTTTTTGTCCATCCAGTAGGTGGGAAAGTCGCACTTTCAAAACCTTCATTTAAAACAGAAGCTCTTTCTGTGTTATCTGTACTAGGATTAGTTTTCCCAGTGAAATGACTGTTAGTATTTCTTGTTTTAGCAGTAGGACGAAATACTTTCTGTGAATTTGATTGATTGTTCTGTGCAATTACACTCCCAACCCCAACCAATAATAATGATAAAAATAAAGTAATTAACTTTTTCATTTTTAAAAAGTGTTTTTAAACGATTAATAATATTTTTTACAAAGATATACAATAAATGAATATAGTGGTGATTAATTAACAAAATTATAAGACTTTTTTTTTATTCAGACATCATCCTAACTATCATCGTAACCAATTTTCGAGGAGTTAAGCGTATTGAAAAAGCCATTATCTTGTTAAGTAAACCATGAATAACTACAGTTTTTCCTTTCATTAAAGCATTAAATCCAAATAAAGCTACTTCTTTCGATGAAGGTATTCTTTTATTTTTAAAAAGCTTAGTTTCCTGAGCGGAGGCTGCCTTAGCAAATCCAGATTCAGTAGGACCGGGACATAAGGCTGTTACAGTTACTCCTGTTCCCTTAAGTTCGTTTGCAATAGCTTCTGAAAAAGAAAGGACATAAGCTTTAGTTGCAAAGTATACAGCCATTAATGGTCCGGGCTGGAAGGCAGCTGTTGATGCAAGGTTCAAAATCTTTCCTTCTCCGGCACTTATCATATCTTTCATAAATAACTTTGTAAGATACGTTAAAGCCAATATATTAAGGTTGATCATTTGCTGTTCTTTAGTCCAGTCTATATCTTTAAAGAAGCCAAATTCTCCAAAACCTGCATTATTTATTAATACATTTATACTAATATTTTCATTGTTTAAGGAATTATAGATTTCATCAATACCTGAAATAACTGATAAATCCTTTGCAAATATATTTACATTAACTCCATATTTTGTACTGATCTCTTCTTTTATTTCAAGAAGTCTTGATTCATTTCGGGCAACCAATACAAGATTATATTTATGCTCGGCAAATATATGAGCGAACTCATAACCAATTCCACCGGAGGCGCCTGTTATTAATACTGTTTTATTCATTTCTATAATTATTATAATGTTTTTGAATATTCTTATTTTGTTTTTGTTTCTTCTACTGTTTTAAAATATTTTTTTAGTATTTCAGTCTTTGCTTTACCCACAACTTTCTGTAATTCTTCTTCGGAAGCTTTCTTTATATTCTTCACAGATTTAAATTTCCTCAATAAAGTTTGTGCAGTAGTAAATCCAATTCCATCTATATCGGTTAAAACTGATTTTATGGTTCCCTTTTCTCTTTTATTACGATGGTGAGTTATCCCAAAGCGATGGGCTTCGTCTCTTAATTGCTGTATAATTTTTAAAGTCTCCGATTTCTTATCCAAGTACATCGGTATTGAATCACCGGGATAATATATTTCCTCCAGTTTCTTAGCAATACCTATTATACTTATCTTTCCTCTTAGATTTAATTTCTCCAAACTTTTTAATGCTGAGCTTAATTGTCCTTTTCCACCGTCAACAATTATAAGTTGAGGAACGGGCTGTTCTTCATCAAGCATTCTTTTATATCTGCGATAGATAACTTCTTCCATCGAAGCAAAATCATTTGGGCCTTCAACAGTTTTTATGTTATAATGACGATATTCTTTCTTTTCGGGCTTGGCATTTTTAAATACAACCATGGCCGAAACTGGATAAGCACCCTGGATATTTGAATTGTCGAAGCACTCAATATGTGAAGGGATCTCATTTAATCTTAAATCCTTCATCATTTGATTTAGAATCCTCTTGGTATGTCTTTCTGGGTCAACCAAATCTTTTTGGCGTTGTTTTTCAATCTTATAATACTTGGCATTTCTTTCTGATAAGTCAAGCAATTGCTTTTTATCGCCCCTCTGAGGAACTGTTATTGTTGTATAATTAAAATCCATTTCGGGTTTAAATGGAAGTATAATCTCTTTGGCATCACTGTAGAAGCGTTCTTTAAGATCAACGATGGCCAACGAAAGTAATTCTTCGGGAGATTCGTCCAGTTTCTTCTTCATTTCTATTGTATGAGCTTGAACTATTGCACCACTAGCCACTTTTAAGAAATTTACATAACCATAATTCTCATCCGTCACAATAGTGAAAACATCCACATTATCAATTGAAGGATTTACTATCGTTGATTTACTTTTATACTTCTCCAGTTGCTCAATTTTATCCTTGCAAATCTGTGCTTTCTCAAACTCAAGTGTTGAAGCATACTGCATCATCAATTCCTTAAGCTGCTTTAAAACAGTTGATATATTGCCTTTTATTATTTCCTTAACCTCTTGTATATTTTGCAGATAATCTTCTTCTGTTTGATGAGCTTCGCAAGGTCCTTTACAATTTTTTATATGATATTCGAGGCAAACTCTAAACTTTTTAGCTTCAATATTACTTTTTGTGAGGTTAAAATTACAATTCCGCAAAGGATATAACTGTTTTATAAGCTCTAGCAAAGTATTCATCATCTTTACCGAAGCATAAGGGCCAAAATAGGAAGATCCATCCTTATAAACATTCCTTGTAGAGAAAACTCTTGGAAAAGGCTCATTCTTAATACAAATCCAAGGATAAGTCTTATCATCTTTTAGCATCACATTATAGCGAGGCTGATACTTTTTTATCAGATTATTCTCAAGCAATAGAGCATCCAACTCAGTATCTACGATCACAAACTTAATATCGGCAATCTTTTTTACAAGTACGCCAACTTTCCCATTCTCAAACACATCTTTACTAAAATAAGAAGAAACTCTTTTCTTCAGATTTTTTGCTTTACCAATATAAATTATGGTCCCCTTCTCATCAAAATACTGATAAATACCAGGGTTATTTGGTATCGTCTTTAATAAATCCTTTAGATGCTGAGTATATTTTGGATCTGTTTTCAAATTTTTATTTAAATCTTAACTTAATTTGCCTTTTCTACAACGATACCTAAATCCATCAAGCCCGGAATCTCCAGATGATCCATCAGATTATCAACTTGAAACTTGCAAATTCCTTTTTGATTGAAACTCACATTTTGTTTCACCAGCAATTTTAAATCATACATATCACCAGCTCCTTCGCCCTGCAATTTCCCCTCTTTGTCCTTGATATTAAACACATGCATGGTGGTACGCTCGTCACCGGCAGGCGAATATATTGTAAAATTAACCTTCAAATCGTTGTAAGGATACTGCGTAATATATCTTAAAGTAAGATAAATATTATATTGTTGCTGCGGATCCTTAACTTTGGTCTCAAAAACCAGAGAATCAAATCTATTCCAGGTATAATTCTTAAACTCATGACGTTTGTTCAAGAGCGTATTTCCACTACAAGCCGACAAAACGACAATCGCGATAAGCAGATAAAAAACAATTTTCTTCATTTTTTTATTTTTATTTAGATATAATGTATTTTTAGACGTATTTATTAAATATTTGTTACAAATCGTTTGCAAAATTACTCAAATATTAATTCATTTGCTGAGTCATTTTATGTTTTGTATAATTATTTTTTTTATGATGATGATT
>CAIWDQ010000029.1 GCA_903911455.1 uncultured bacterium | reverse complement strand
AAGTATATACGGATATTGGGTTTTCTTTCAGGCACTAACTAGCATAAATAGAAATGAACACTATGCATATGTATTAGGGTTATTTAAATCTTCTCCAATTTTTGAAACCAGAAAAATAGATTTGTGGGAAGCATTTTCAGGGATAAAAAACGAAAAGAATAAAAGTTGGATTAATGAGTTTCAAACGGCACTCAATAATACGCCAAGATTAGCAGTATCAGGAAGTGATGCGCACCGTTTTATCGGGGAGATCGGTAATAATGATAAGCGAGGTTATGGCGACTACCCTTCAGGAAAAGCTACTTGGATTAAAGCGAATCCAACCTTTGAAGGCTTGCAACAGGCCATTAAAGAACCTGCAAAGCGCTCATTTATTGGTGAACAACCACTCAAGAAAAAATTACTTAATGATAATAAAAGTCTTTTTATTGATAAATTAAAAATTTACAAACGTAATAACTCGACATTACCTGATCAGTGGTTAGATCATACAGAATTAGATTTAAATCCAGATTTGATAGCGATTATTGGCAATAAGGGGAGTGGTAAGAGCGCATTGGCAGATATAGTTGCTTTATTAGGTAATTCAAAACAAAGCCATCATTTTTCTTTTTTAAAAGAGAATCGCTTTAGAGGAAAAACAGGAGAGCCAGCAAAACATTTTTCAGCTCAACTTACATGGGCTGATGGGCAGATATTGGAGAAAGACCTTAATGAAAATCCAGCAACAGAAAATGTTGAATTTGTTAAATATATTCCACAAGGTCATTTTGAAGGATTGTGTAATGCCCATGTATCAGGTCACTCAGATACGTTCGAAAAAGAACTGCGCTCAGTAATATTCTCTCATGCTAACGATACTATCCGCCTTGGTGCTTTCGACTTTGAGCAACTTATTGAACAACAAGAACGTCTTTTAAGAAATCGATTTATTGGATTGAGAGGTGAATTACATACTATCAATTATCAAATTGAATCAATTGAAAACCAAATGTTACCTAATACTCGAAAAGAAATCGAAGAGTTAATTATTCAGAAACAAAGGCTTTTTGATGAGCATAATAAAATAAAACCTGAAGAAATTGCTCAACCAACTGGCGTGCTCTCGGAAGAGCAACAACAAGCGTCAAAAGATCTTATCGAAATCGCGACAGAACTAGAAAAGATTAAAACGAAAAAGCAAGAAAACCAAGAGGAATTAACTAAGTTATCCGCTAAGAAAAAATCTAGTCGTAACATTAAAGATGGGATTGATGTTATTAAGCGAAGTATCCAACAGTTTATTACCGATTTCAATGAAGACATACAATCACTTGGCTTGGAAAGTAATGCACTTATTGAATTTAATATTAATGAACAGCCAATTACTCTAATTGACAATACAATATTAATCCGTGAAGAGGGTATTAAGAAAGAAAGCCAAGAAATTAATGATCTCGAACAATCTTTAATTGAGAGACGCGTTCCTCTAAACAACCAACTTAATGGGCCACAACAAGCTCATCAACAGTATATTGAGAGACTAAAAGACTGGGGAGAACAAAAAACTAAACTTTTAGGCACCGATGATCAACCAGACAGCTTATGCGGATTAAAGTACCGTAAAAAACAACTCGAGCTTTTACCAGAGCAAAGAACTCATTTACAGACTACCCGCTTAGACATTACCGCACAGATTTATGATTTGTTGAATGAACAGAAATTTAGTCGAGAAACGCTCTTTCAACCCGTGCAGCAACTTATCCAAGATAATGGTCTAATCCGTGATGAGTATAAGTTACAATTTATCGCGCAACTAAATAGCACTACGGAACAAATTTATGACAAATTATTTGCTCTAGTTAAACAACTTTCAGGTGAGTTTAGAGGAGATTCTGCGAGTTTATCAGTTATAAAAGATCTTATAGACTAAAGTGGACCCCATTGTCCAGACAAATAATGCCTTAGTTTAAGATAGAGCTCTGTTTATCTTCCAGCTGAATGGCGCTGTCCCATATTCGTTACGCATGAACCGATGTTTGTGTCGATCCATATTTATCTATAATTTT
>CAIWDQ010000028.1 GCA_903911455.1 uncultured bacterium | reverse complement strand
TAGTAATATATTTGGAACAATCATGCCTACTTTTTTAGCAACTGATCTAAATAATTCAATCTTTAGAAGAGATACATTAAAATCTATTGTTTTTTATAATTTCTGGTTTACAACTTGTAGTCCATGTGTTGCAGAAATTCCAATATTTGATAGCTTACAAAAAAAGTATTCAAATAAAGTAGATTTTATTGCAATAACATTTGAAGAAAAGGGAATCATAAAAGATTTTTTAAAAATACATCCATTCTATTTTCATCAATACACTATGCTTAGAAGTACTCTTGAAAATTTAGGAATTACAAATGGATATCCTACAACAATTATTACTTACAAAAATAAAATTATTTTTTGTCAATATGGAGGTGCCAGCCCCTATTCAAAATATTTTAAAGCAATAATGGAAGCTTCAATGAAGAAATATACTAACATCCTAGATGAATTGATTAAACAAAATTAAATAAAACGACAAATACATTCAACACAATAACTAAAAAGACCTAAGTCCGTATGTACGGACTTAGGTCTTTTATATTTAAAATACATTTAGTTTAGAATTATTTCTTCCAGAGTTTCTCCATTTCTTCCAGCGTTTTACCTTTAGTTTCAGGAACTAATTTCCAAATAAACCAGGCAGCTAAAATACCCATTGCACCGTAAACCCAATAAGCAAAACCATGGTGGAATAAATCTGTAAGCCAGTTGTTATCGTTCATCATAGGGAAGGTCCAGGAAATAATTAAATTGGCAATCCATTGTGCAGCCACAGCAATTGACATTGCCCCTCTAATACTGTTAGGGAATATCTCAGAAAGTAATACCCAGGTTACCGGACCCCAACTCATTGCAAAACCTGCTGTGTAAATCAACATAAATACTAAAGCCATTATCCCCTGACTCTGCATATAGAAACTTAATCCCAAAGCAAACATACTTATGCCCATCGTTAAGGCTCCAATAATCATTAATGGTTTTCTGCCAAATTTATCAACAGTAAAGATTGCTAATATTGTAAAGATAAGATTAATTAAACCTATAATGATAGTTTGTAAAAGAGAAGAATCGGTACTTGCGCCCATATTTTTAAATATATTACCTGCATAATAAAGCACCACGTTAATACCTACAAACTGCTGAAATACACTTAACATAATCCCTATAAAGATTACAAAGAAACCGTAAGATAGCCAAGGCACTTTGGTTTCGTGTAAAGATCCTTTTATATCTTTAAGAATGCTATTGGCAACATCATTTCCTGATATCTTTTTAAGAACCTTTAATGCCTTAGCTTCATTATTATTCATAACAAGATAGCGAGGAGTTTCGGGCACAAAAATCAGTAATATTAAAAAGATTGCTGCAGGTATCACTCCCGAAAAGAACATCCAGCGCCATCCTTCATTTATCAGCCAATCTTCGTTGCCACTACGGGCAATAAACCAGTTAACGAAGTATATTACAAGCATCCCAAAGATAATAGCAAACTGATTCCACGACACCAGTTTACCCCTAATCTTAGCCGGAGCAATTTCGGCAATATATAAAGGCGAAAGCATAGAAGCCAGCCCCACACCTACACCACCAATAATACGATAAACCACAAAAGAATACACATCTAAAGTTCCGAAAATATTAAACGCCTCAGGTTTCCACGCACCTATCGCCGACAAAGTGAAAGCAATAGCCGAAATAACTAAACCGCGCTTACGACCAATTGATTTAGACACAAAACCCGACAAAGCACCACCTATAATACAGCCTATTAAAGCACTTCCGATAACAAAGCCCTTTACAGAATCTTTCATGGCTTTCAATCCATCAACATCATTAGGAATAGCTTTGCTGAAATAAGAAATAACCCAAACTGTGAGTATAATTAATAAAATAGCACTCACAATTGAACCCTTCTTAACGTCAAGTAATCTAATTATCTGTCCCGAAATTATGATTAATACCAGGTAAAATACGATAACTACGATAAGTTTGTATTGGGTAATCATTTGGATTGCATAAGGCAGATTGTTAGGGTCAAGCATCTTTAAGATATAAAACTTATCTAAAGATTCGCCGGCACCATTTACAACCGCAGTATCATATCCAAACAATAAACCGCCCAAAGTGGCAACCAATGTCAGAAGCATGATATAAAAAGGATTACCCTTCTCCTGCAAATTCAAATTCCCTTTCGGGGAAGTATCTATGAAAGCCATAATTTATAGGTATTAAATGTATAGATTGATTAACTGTTCGTACAATTCCTGCTTACCACTTCTCATCTCAGGCTCACCGTTTTCTATAGCATAAGTCCTTAGATCTTCAAGCGTAAGCTTACCTTGTTCATAAGCCAAACCCTTACCTGAATCAAAAGAAGCATAGCGCTCTTTCTTCCATTGTGGAAGTTCGGAATTTGTAAGCAATTCATTAGCGATAACCAAAGCGCGGGCAAACACATCCATAGCAGCAATATGCGCTATAAATAAATCTTGAGGATCAGTAGAGTTTCTTCTTATCTTAGCATCAAAATTTATTCCGCCGGTAGTGAAACCACCATTGCCAAGTATCACTAGCATAGCTTCAATAGTTTCATAAATATTCAAAACAAACTGGTCGGTATCCCAGCCATTCTGGTAATCTCCACGATTAGCATCAATGCTACCCAAAAGGCCTGCATCAGCAGCACATTGCAGCTCATGCTGAAAAGTATGACCGGCCAAAGTTGCATGATTAACCTCAATATTTAATTTAAAATCGTTTTCTAAACCAAAATAACGTAAGAAACCAATCACGGTTTCGGTATCAAAATCATATTGGTGTTTAGTTGGTTCCATAGGTTTAGGTTCAATCAAGAAAGTCCCTTTGAATCCTTGTTTACGGGCATAATCTCTTGCCATAGTTAAGAAACGACCTAAATGTTCCTTCTCGCGTTTCATATCAGTGTTCAACAAAGTCATATAACCTTCTCTTCCACCCCAGAAAACATAATTCTGACCTCCAAGGGCAATGGTTGCATCTATGGCATTCTTAACCTGAGTTCCGGCATGAGATAAAGCATGGAAATCAGGGTTGGTAGAAGCACCATTCATGTATCTAGGATTTGAAAATACATTTGCAGTTCCCCACAATAAATTAATGCCCGAAGCAGTTTGTTTCTGCTTAGCATACTCAACCATAGTCATAAGTCTTTTCTCAGATTCTAAGATAGAATCAGCCTCTTCAACTAAATCATAATCATGAAAACAATAAAAAGGCACACCCAACTTACTAATAAACTCAAAAGCGAAATCCATCTTAGCCTTAGCCTTTTCAATAGGATCTTTAATGTCAGCCCAGGGATAAATCTTAGTACCGGGACCAAAAGGATCGGCACCGGTACCACAGAAACTATGCCAGTAAGCAACCGCAAAGCGCATGTGTTCCTTCATCGTCTTTCCACCAACGATCTGATTTTCGTTGTACCACTTATATGCCAAGGGATTCCTTGAACTTCTACCTTCAAACTTAATTCTTCCAATTCCATGAAAGAATTCAACGTCACCTGTAAGATACTCCATAATTATTATTGTATTTTTTGTTTATAAATTAATTAATTGCGTTTCTAATGTACGAATCCATTTTTCGCAAGCAGTGGTTGCCATTTCTATAGCATTACTATCCGGTTTGGTAATGCCTATAATATTTAAATTCATGAAAGCTTCTTCTTCCGATTTATAAATACCCGAACCTATACCTGCACCAAGTGCAGCTCCGGTGGCTCCATCGGTATCATAAAGTTCAATAATAGAACCTGTGGAATTTGCTAAAGTCTGCCTGAATACAGGACTTAAAAATAAATTAGCATTCCCTGCTTTGATAGTCTTAGTCTGAACTCCGGTGCTGTTTAATATTTTCATACCATAAGCAAAAGAGAAAGCTATGCCCTCAATTGCAGAACGTATAAGTTCATTTTCGCCATGAATATTAAAATTAAGATTCATCATACCGGCATTTACAATCTTATTGCCAAGCATCCTTTCTGAACCATTCCCGAAAGGGATAAATACTAAACCTTCTGAACCAATAGCAGCTTGTTCAGCTTTCAAATTCAGTTCATCATAAGTATATTTACCTCCAAACATTCTTTTAATCCACGAATATAAAATCCCTGTACCATTAATACACAACAGCACCCCATAACGTGGTTTATCTTTAGTATGATTTACATGAACGAAAGTATTTACTCTTGAAGCAGGATCAAAAAGAATTTTATCATTAACACCATAAACCACACCTGAAGTGCCAGCCGTTGCAGCCACCTCCCCTGGATTGAGAACATTTAAAGAAAGCGCGTTGTTAGGTTGATCGCCGGCACGATACGCAACTGGAATTCCTTCAGGAAGACCCAGCAATTCGGAAGCAAACTTAGTTATTCTCCCCTGAATGCCCATTATTGGAGTTCTTTCAGGAATTAAATCTTTATCTATACCATAATAATCCAACAACATATCTGCGGTATCTTCCTTTTTAAAGTTCCAGAGAATACCTTCGGACAAACCTGTTGTGGTAGTTTTGCATTCCCCTGTTAGCATCATTGCAATATAATCTCCGGGAAGCAACATTTTATATACCTTATTATATATAGCCGGCTCGTTTTCCTTAACCCATTTCAGTTTAGAGGCTGTAAAATTGCCTGGAGAATTTAATAATTCTTCCAAACACTTCTCTTCACCTATATCTTTAAAAGCTTTTTCACCATAAGAAACTGCACGGCTATCACACCAAATAATAGAAGGGCGCAATACTTTCTTTTCTCTATCAATCAAAACCAAACCGTGCATCTGATAGGAAATACCAATGGCTTTGATTTCATTAGCATCAACGCCGGGATTAGAAAGGATAAGTTTAGTTACCTTGCCAATATATTCCCACCAGGTTT
The DNA here is from genome assembly GCA_903911455.1 of uncultured bacterium. GTDB lineage: Bacteria > Bacteroidota > Bacteroidia > Bacteroidales > JACABE01 > JBAXLO01. The sequence goes on along the minus strand of CAIWDQ010000028.1, from coordinate 5,358 downwards.
CAGGGTCTTGCTCTGCCCAACCTGCTTGCGGAGCGTTTATCTTCATCTCCGTATCGGGATACTGTGCCTTTGCTATACATTTCCCCGTAAGGGCATCAATTAATGAGGCTTTTACCGAAGAACTTCCTAAATCGTAACCAAGTAATGTCATAGTATTTTATTAAGCTGATAATACATCTAAACTATGCACCAAAAGTACTAATAAATTATTACTAAAAAAGAAATAATCTTTATAATTTTTATTGCTTTATTTTGTTACTTTTGCAGTTTATTAACCGTTATAAATCATTTATGCAAGAAACATCATCAATCAAAATCATTGATTCTACATCAAACCCTGCACCTTTAGGTTTATTAGGGTTTGGATTAACCACCGTATTATTAAACTTAGCCAATGCAGGAATCATACCTTTAACAAGTGTTATTATGGGTATGGGAATATTTGTGGGAGGTATTGCTCAGATATTTGCAGGTACTATGGAATGGAAAAAGAATAATACTTTTGCTTCCGTTGCATTTACTGCTTATGGTTCGTTCTGGATTTGCCTGGTTGCTATCTGGATATTACCTAAAATGGGTGTTGCTCAACCTGCCGACGAACTTTCTATGGCTTGGTTTTTAACTTTATGGGGATTGTTTTCTTTAGGAATGTTTATTGGTACTTTAAGAATTAGTCGTGCTTTACAAGTTGTTTTCGGAACCTTGGTTATATTGTTTGCTTTATTAGCTATTGCTGATTTTACAGGCAATCATTCTATAAAACAACTAGCAGGTTACGAAGGTATTGTTTGTGGTTTAAGTGCTATGTATACAAGTATGGCGCAAATTCTTAACGAAATCTATGGTAAAACCCTCTTACCTATTGGTCCTGTAAAGAAATAATATATTTTAGCAAATCTTCTAAAAGCTCTGGTTTCTTTAATGAAATCAGAGCTTTTATGTTTCACCAAAGCAATAAATTGTAATATTCTTATTAAATCGTTTCCATTTCTAAAATTTATTTGTTAATTTTACATCTTATTAAAGCAATTAATAATTTTGATTGCTTAATAATGGTTCTAAAATTAAATATTACGTATATGACTAAAACTTTTACGCTTTTTATTATGGTTTTGATTGGGTTTATCTTTTATTCGTGCGAACCTATGGCTACCGGTTTTAATGATATTGAAGATGCTCAATATTATTCTGCTGACATTATTAAATTTGTTCCCGATACTTTTACTTCTCTTAAAGTTATGACATGGAATATTCGTTTTGGTGCAGGTCGACTTCCTTGGTTTGGAGATGCTTGTGGTAGCAGAGTTGTCTTTACAGAGAATGAAATTTATTCTAATCTAACAGCTATTGTTAATAGAATTAATCTGCTGAAACCCGATATTCTTTTGCTGCAGGAAGTGGATTTAAACTCTAAGCGTTCGGCTTATATCGATCAGGTTAGATGGATATTGAATCATACTTATTTTAATTATGCAGTTTCGGCTTATCAATGGAAAGCGCAGTTTATACCAAGTGATGGTTTGGGGCGATTAGAGGAAACGAATATGATTCTTTCGCGTTGGAACTTAACTGATGCGCATCGCATTCAGCTTGCTTTGCGTAACGATCAGGATGAATTAACTCGCTATTTTTATGAGAGATGTTGTATGCTTAATTGTAAAGTTAATTTGCCTCATAATAATAATTTTTATGCTGTAAATATTCACACATCTGCTTTTGCCACTGACGATTCAAAATATAAACATATTGTTAGTTTTGAAAAGGAACTCGATAGGATAAATAATATGGGAGGCATCTTTGTGGCCGGTGGCGACTTAAATACTTTGCCTCCTAATACCGATACTACCGATTTTTGCATGCAAGATAGGTGTCCCGGCGAATCTTTTCACACTTCTAATAGTGGTCCTCATAAAGAGGGAAGTAATTATGCACCAGAACAAAACTGGTTGAATTCTTTGTATACTAAATATAAGCCGGCGGTTACCACTAACGATTATATTATGAATCAGTATAAGTATTTTAGCCATACCGATAGGCCTACTCATTTCTGGGATCGTACCTTAGACTATTTGTTTACTAATAAGAGTTGGATTTCAAATTCAGAGGTTACACATCAGGAAGCTTTTTCTGAGTCAGATCATTGTCCGGTAAGTGTCTCTATTAGTTTATCTAAATAAAAAAATGATTATGAAAAAATACATCATACTACTTCTTTTAAACTTAAGTATCATAAGTTTAAATGCTCAGGATAGCCTATCTTATAAATATTTTAATAGTGGAACTGCTTTTACAATGCCCAAACATAGGTTTGAACTTGGCTTACTGGATGAGTCTTCTTATGGTTTAAAAGATGATTTGCAACTATCTACGCCGCATTTATTAGTTTGTTATCTGTTACCTAATTTTCAGATTAAGAAATACTGGGGGAGTTATCATGGTTTTTATTTTGCAAGTAAGCATGGCATCTTTTATCCTTCTATTTTTATGCGGACTGTTGCCACCAAAGGTACCGGAGGTTTAATCTCACCTGAGTATAAGATACCTGATATGCTGGCTATAAACAATCAGATATTGGTTTCATACTTGCCTTTTACTAAAGCGATTTTTACTGCTTATGCAGGTTTTAAATTTGCAATTAAGTCTGCCAATCCTGATCCGCAATCTACTATTGATTTCCCTATTTTCTATCCCAGATTAGCTGTTTTTTATAATCAGCCCGAACTGGATGCAGGTATTGACTTTAGAGGAACTATAATTACACATTTAGGATGGCAGTTTAGTGTTGATAATTATTGGTTTAGTAATACTAAGTATGATTATTTTATGGAACATAATCTGGGCTTAACTTACACTTCTAAAAAACAAACTTGCAGAATAGAATTGGGATATAAACTATGCTATGGCAGATATGTGCCTGGCAATCAGTGGCATTTGCTTCCTTTGGCAGGATTTGCTTTTAAGTTGTGATCTTAAATCCTTTTATATTTAATATTTTTATAAATAATTCTATCAAAATAACATTCTACTTTATTATTTAAAACTTACAAAAGCCTAAATCGAAGTTTACATAAATGTATAAAAGCTATTAAAAATTATTTTGGAGGAGTACAATTATTTTTGGAATGTCTCCAAAACCTTTTTTGGGCTTCCAAAAAATATGAGAACCTCTCCAAAACCTTTTTGGGCTTCCGAAAAATATGAGAACCCCTCCTAAACCTTTTTTGGGCATCCGAAAAATATGAGAACCTCCACAAAACCTTTTTTGGGCTTCCGAAAAATATGAGAACCTCTCCAAAACCTTTTTTAGGCATCCGAAAAATATGAGAACCTCCACAAAACCTTTTTTGGGCTTCCGAAAAATATGAGAACGTTATTTATGTAAAAATTATGATGTAAAAAATAAAATGTAAAACATAGTTTTTCCATTTTCCATTTTAATTCATCATTTTTACATTATTTTACTACCGATATTCTGTCCTTTTAGGACAAAACATTTTTATTTCTTTTTGTCAACTATAAATATTTAGAGGTTTAAATTTGAGATTCCTCATTCCGCTTCGCTCCTATCGGAATGACTTTTGTTTTGGTTTTTGGTGGAGAGAGAAAAGCTGTCATTGCGGGCTTGACCCGCAATCTCCTGTAAGTAGCAACAATCTTCATAATATTACTCCCTAAGGGAACGTTAAGTTTAGCTTGGGATTGCGGGTCAAGCCCGCAATGACTCAAAGAATGTATCGTTGAACAAAAAATAAACCTATTTTCTTACCTCTGCTTTTAATTATTTTACTACTTTTACAAGCTTAATGAGATGCTGATGCAAATGAATTATAATTCAAAAATAAAAACTATGGAAACAAAGAACAATTTAGTACGGATATATGCAGGGTCTGAATTAACAGTAAACCTACTAAAATATGAATTAGAGAATGAAGGAATACCGACAAACGTTATGAACGAATATGAACAGTCAAACTTAAGTGGATTTTCTACCGGAACACCAAATTCAGTAGATTTATATATTTTGGACTCTGACTTAGTAAAAGCAGAACCTATAGTAAAAGAATTTCTAAAGATAAATAAAATGTAACCCCCAAATATGCAACCAACACTCATTATATTAGCTGCCGGAATGGGCAGTCGTTTCGGGGGGAATAAACAAATAGAGAAGCTTGGGCCTTCGGGCGAAACTATTATGGATTATTCGGTGTATGATGCTATAAAGGCAGGCTTCGGCAAGGTGGTTTTTGTTATAAAAAATAGTTTTAAAGAGGAGTTTACTGCTGCTTTTAATACTTCCCGTTTCAATAATCTTATAAAGGTGGAATATGTGTATCAGGAGTTTGATAAGTTGCCCGCGGGATATTCGCTTCCTGCTAACAGAACTAAACCCTGGGGTACTAATCATGCTTTGATGATGGCTCAGCAGGTGGTTAACGAGCCTTTTGCTTCAATTAATGCCGACGATTTTTATGGTAGAGAAGCTTACCTTGGTGTTGCCGAATACTTAAAGACTGTTGCCGATAAAGAAAATCAATATTGTATGATGGGATACGATATTGTAAATACTTTGGTTGAATCGGGCGGAACTTCAAGAGCAGAGTGTATTCTGGATACCGAAAACAATCTCACTTTCGTGGAAGAAAGAACCGAAGTGCAAGCTGTAGAGGGCATAATAAAAGGTTTGGATATGAATAAAAATCCTGTTGAGATGAAAAATAATACGATAGTCTCGATGAATATCTGGGGCTTTACTCCCGATTATTTTAAGTATTGTAATGAGTACTTTAAACAGTTTTTGGATGACAATATCAACAATCCTTCGGCTGAGTTTCTGATACCGGCAGTTGTAAATGATTTAATAAAAAAGCAACAGATTAAAGTAAAAGTATTAAATTCGCATGCCGAATGGTTCGGGGTAACTTATCAGAAAGATAAAGCTTTTGTAAGCGATAAACTGATGAAATTAATTAATAAAGGAGTGTATCCAATGCAATTGTGGAAGTAAAAGACCTCCCTACTCCCTCCAAAGGAGTATATCCAATGCAAGTATAGTCAAAATTAATAGAAACGTGATTTAGGTCGGAACAAATGTGATTTAGGTCGGAACAAATGCGATTTAGGTCGGTGCAAACGTGGTTTAGGTCGGAACAAACGTGATTTAGGTCGGAACAAACGTGATTTAGGTTAGAACAAATGTGATTTAGGTCGGAACAAATGCGATTCATGCCGGAGCAAACGTGATTTAGGTCGGAACAAATGTGATTTAGGTCGGAACAAATGTGATTTAGGTCAGAGTAAACGTGATTTAGGTCGGAACAAATGTGATTTAGGTCGGTGCAAATGTGATTTAGGTCGGTG
>CAIWDQ010000027.1 GCA_903911455.1 uncultured bacterium | reverse complement strand
GTTGAAGGTGAAGCTAAAGAACTCTTTATTGATGATGCAAAAGCCGGTTTAGCCTTTGAACCTGAGAATAATATTGACTTAAGTAATAAGTTAACTGAAGTTTATTCTAATAAAGAAAAAACCATTGAATACGGGATTAATGGTTATAACTATGTAAAGCAGTATTTCTCCAGAGATATTATTGCTTCCGAATTCTTTGATTTCTTAAATGAAAACATTTAAACTAAAATTCTTTAATTAATTATGATTAAAATACTGACTATAATAGGAGCGAGGCCGCAAATAATTAAAGCATCAGCTATTAGCAAAGCTATTAGAGAGAAATATAGTGATGGTATTAATGAAATAATTGTGCATACAGGTCAGCACTATGACCAGAATATGTCGGAAGTGTTTTTTGAAGAATTACAGATACCTAAACCTGATTATAATTTGAATGTTGGCTCCGGGAATCATGGTTTTCAGACTGCTGAGATGATTAAAGGTATTGAAGAGATCATTTTTAAAGAAACTCCTGATTGTATTATTCTTTATGGAGATACTAATTCAACTTTAGCGGGTGCAATTGCTGCATCTAAGTTGCATTGCCCTATTGTACACATTGAAGCAGGCTTGCGTTCGTACAATAAAACTATGCCGGAGGAGATTAATCGTATAATGTGCGATCATTCATCTACTTTATTGTTTTCTCCAACTAAAACAGGATATGATAATTTGATAAAAGAAGGCTTTAAAACGAATACTATTCCTCCTTATACTGCAGATAATCCTAAGATATATCACTGTGGAGATATTATGTTTGATAATACTTTGTATTTTTCTAAAATAGCTTCTGATAAGAGTGAAATACTTCAGAAGCTTGGTGTTGAAAAGGATAATTATATCTTAGCAACAATTCATCGGGATAACAATACTGATAATCCTGAGCGCTTATCTTCAATATTTAAAGCTATGATGGATGTGGCTGAAAAGTTTAAGGTTGATTTTGTTATACCATTGCATCCACGTACTTCAAAACTGCTTGATAGGAACATTCATAATGAGGTTTACTCAAGATTGATGAATAATAAGCATCTTAAAATAACTGAACCTGTTTCTTTTTTAGATATGATTCAGTTGGAACAACATTCTAAAATGATTATAACTGATTCAGGGGGGGTGCAGAAGGAAGCTTATTTCCTTAAAAAGCCTTGCGTTATACTTCGTCCGCAGACTGAGTGGGTTGAATTGGTTGAACATGGCAGTTCTATTATTGCTGATGCAGATTACGAAAGGATAATTAATGCTATTGATAACTTAATTAATAAAACTGATTTCAACTTCCCTGCTATTTTTGGTGATGGTAAGGCTTCTGAATTTATCTGCAACGAAATAATTAATAACTTTAATGTATGAGTAAACCAGAGATTAAAATTCCCTTTGCCATTGCTGCTAAAAGCTTTTTCTTCATGTCATTTTGCTTTTTTCTACCATTAAGCAAAATAGTTAGCTCTTATATTATTGCAGCAATTTTTATTTCTTGGTTACTTGAAGGTAAATTTATTTACAGATTTAAACTTGTTTTTAAAGAAAAAAGAAGACTCTTTTTATTCAGTTTATCTATCGTATATCTTTTGTACCTTATTGGCTTGCTTTATACTAAGAACTTTGCTTATGCAGGCTTTGATTTACAGGTAAAACTTTCGCTTTTTTTATTCCCTTTGTTATTCGCTACAGCAGATTATAAATACTATACTAACGAGAAGATAGGTGATTACATTAATTTGTTTGGAGATGGATTGCTTTTTGCTTCAATAATATGCTTAGGGGTAGCAGCGTACAAATATTTTTTTGGAGATCATGATTCAAGTAACTTTTTGTATGCTAAATTAAGTGGAGCCCTCAATTTTCATCCTTCATATATGGCAATGTATCTAAATTTTGCTATTATGACAGTATTAACAATGATGTTTAGTGAAATTTACTATGTTAGTAAACAAGTATCTATAATCAAAATTGTATTATTCTCTATAGTTATTATAATGTTGAGTTCTAAAGCTGGAATATTAAGCATGATACTCACTTATATGATCTTTATAGTTTATTTGATAATTAAGCTTAAGAAAGTAAAGTTGGGTTTGATTATGATATTAACTGTAATTGTGTCGTGTGTGGGCGTATTTACATTAGTTCCTTCGGCTTACAACAGGCTTAAACAAGGTTTTGATGTGGCATCAAAAAATAAAAAGGATTTGAAGGATGAAGGTGAGAGTACTTCCGACAGGATTTTGATATGGAATGCTTCTTCTGAGATCATTAAGGATAATTTTTGGATAGGAGTGGGGACGGGCGATGTAAAAGATAAGTTGCTGGAAAAGTATAAAGAGAAGAATTATATGTATGCTTACGAGCGCAAACTTAATTCGCACAATCAGTTTCTGCAGACCTTTATTACTCTTGGTGTTTTTGGCTTTGTTGCACTATTGGCGAGTTTGATTATCCCTTTGATTTTTGCTATTAAAAGGAATAATCTTGTCCATGTGTTTTTTCTTATTATTTTTATTGTAAATATACTGGTTGAATCAATGTTGGAGAACCAGGCGGGAGTTGTTTTTTATGCTTTCTTTGCTTCTTTCCTGTTGATGGTTTCATTTAAGAGGACTATTACTGACAGATAAAAGCGTATCCTGAAAACATCTTATATTTTAGGTTGCGTTATTTGATGTTTACTTAAAATAATGCACTTATCTAAACAAGATTCTGTTATTATCATTAAATTTATTTATATTGTGTAAAAAACAATAGACACTTCGCCGTGCCAAATAGACATCATGTAGAACCAAATAGAGTTCGCGCAGAAAAAAATTGACATCATGTAGAACCAAATAGAGTTCGCGCAGAAAAAAATAGACATCATGTAGAACCAAATAGAGTTCGTGCAGAAAAAAATAGACATCATGCAGAACCAAATAGAGTTCGCGCAGAAAAAAATAGACATCATGCAGAACCAAATAGAGTTCGCGCAGAAAAAAATAGACATCACGTAGAACCAAATAGAGTTCGTGCAGAAAAAAATAGACATTGTGTAAGACCAAATAGAGTTCGTGCAGAACCAAACAGTCTTTTTTAAGGAAAATATGAAAGTTTGACTCTTAAACCGGAACTATAGGAATTAATAATATAGTGATTATGGTGGTATTAAGTGGATCAATTACATGTGTTCCTGAATAATTCTGAAATCCAAAAGCCTGTACTTGTATTGTGCAAGTGCCAAGTGGAAATACTATATTAGCAGCCAAACCGTTGATGTTGGTCATATATGATTTAGGTTTTTCTAATACTTGAACTATACCTACCACATTTTGATTGGTAACATCCGAGAGCAATTGTACACTTCTTTTTGTTGTTTGAACTGCAGAAGGTCTACGACGACCACCTGTATGAATTTGTTGAGCTAAATGCTGAAAACTTAATAAAAGAGGTTTATCAATTAGTTCAAATACGTACATTTGTTCGCTTGCTACTTTTTCGGTAAAGGTTCTGATTTCTTTTTGAAGTGATTTGATTGTAGTACCAACATCTGCTCTTCCTTTGATTTTAGTATTTGGGATAGGATTATTAGTTGCAAATGTATCTTTAGCTGTTTCTAAGGCTGCAATTTTAGGTAATGTAATACTTACTGCTGTTAAATCGGCAATATTATCGGTACAAACGGTAATAATAATTGAAGCTTTGGCTATAATAGTTGTATCCCTCATTCCAGTTAACATAGCAGGTTTGCAGGCTACTTGCAATTGTAAATCAAATTTACCTAATTTAAAGAAAACACCTGATGCCGGACGACCAATTGACATCATAATATTTTCCAGACTAATACGTGCAGCAGATTTTACCTGAGTAGAACCTTTGATAGGAGTTGTTTGCTCTCCACCAAGCTTAATATATTGGGTATTATAGTCGGAGTATTGCTGAAAAACATCAACTAAGCCCGGATATGGGGTTAATTTGGCAGCATTAGTTACGCCAAATTCTGAAAGTTGGGTTAAAGATAAGCCAAAATCAATTTCGTCTTTTTCCATGATAAATTATTTTTAATTTTAGATACATTAATTTGTTTATAGCTTATTTGGTCTTCACATAATATCTGGCTATAAGTGGATATTACTTATAGAAGACCTAAAATAAAGCATAACTTTGAGCATCAATGTAAATTAATTAAAAATTTATATTGTGTGTGGAAAGTTGTACTTTCTTTTTTTTAAAAAAGGAAATTAAAGAGCGCGGAAAAATTAATATTATTTTTTATATACGCAATACCTTTATTTAAAATTTAGTGTTAAAAAACGTTAAATGATAAGAAATTTAATCATTTTGGTTCTTTTTTTATTAAGATTTATCCAAGATAGGGAAAAAAATATAAATTTTATAATTGTTTTTATTTTTATTAATTTTGATGTGTTGTGATTTATATTATTATCTTTGTCGGGCAAAATATGGACGATTTAAAAACAATTAAGTTAGATATTACTTAGTATATTGAACAATAGAATTCCAAATATAGACTAAATTAATAAAATGTCATACGGAAATATATGAGAAGAAGAGTTAAAAAACAAAGTAGCTCAAGATTATTTTAATGTATTTGATTGCACAAAAATTATAGGGAATATTGACTTTTGCGTAACCTTGCATACTCCAAATAAGAAGCAAAACCAATTGTTTGAAACTGAATCATTACTTTGGGCAGAAGCAAAGCAAGGGAAGTCAGAGATATTTAAATCTATAGTTCAGCTTATTCTTACTATAGGTAAAGCAAGAACATTTGATAAGCAATTACCTC